>DAORIL010000184.1:0-10193 GCA_035438525.1 Pyrinomonadaceae bacterium | reverse complement strand
TCTTGAGTCTGGTTAAACTCTTTGCATCGCGTCGCTGATTGCCGTGATTATGTCCGTGATGTCCGCCGATAAAATGCTCCAAATTCCAAATTAAATCCAAAATCGAACTAATACTGTTTCACAACTTTGCCTGTGTCCAGCGCTAAAACATACCGATTACGATTTCCGTGCTCATCATTTATCTCTACGGTTGCTTCGGGTCCTGGAACATTGACCTGGATTCTAAAACTACCGTCGCTGGCAGCAAAGGTTTCGCGTCCCAAAATTCTGACGGTTGCTCCGGAAACTGTTTTTCCACTAATAATATAAACCTTTCCGCCAATGTTTTCGATTTGCCAATCGGACGCAGTCAAGGTTTCGTTACCCTCGCGTCTAACGATTGTAAAACGGAAAGGTTCACTCCATTCAGTTGTTTGTCCTGACGAAGCAGTTCCGCGAACCCGCCAATAATAAACACCCGGCACAATATTTCCCAAGGTAAAATTCGGCGCCGTTAAAGAATCACGCTGAATTAGCATTCCTTCGGTCACAAAAAAAGGAGAGCTGGCAACTTCTAAACGATAACTGAAATTAGTAACGCCATCTGACTTTTGCCAACGAAAAGTTAGATCCGCCTTTCCGTCCGATGTTGTCAAAATTTGTTCCAAAGCCGGCGGGGCAATTAACTTTGGAGGCTCATACAAACGCTCTTTTGGCGAAAGTTTTCCGTTTTGGTTAATCGAAGCAAATTCACCATCTTTAATAATGGTCTTTTCACCACCCACTGTAGATTCCACTCCGCCGCGGCTGATCCGAATATCACCGCCATTGGCACCTGAATTAAAACTCGCATCGGTTTGCGACTGCAATTTATTTTCAACCTGTTTAACTTCGACAATGTTATTTGATGCTTCGGTTTGGTCTTGGGTTTTAACATTAATTTGACCATCATCAAGAGCAACACGAACATTTGTTCCGCCAAAAATTGAAATGCTGTCACGAATGACCACCGTGCTGTTAGGTCTGACGGTTAAAACCGAACCGTCAATCATCCGGATTTGTGCTTTTCCGTCAGATTGAGTTTGAATCGTGTCTCCGGCAAGTAAATAAGTATCTTTGGAAACTTTTTCGGTCTCGCGGGTAGCAGAGCGGGTGATGCGGACATCGCCTTCAAAAGAAATGAGTCGGGCAGAATCTTTAGGAATTTGAGCATTTTCAGGATTATTAGAAAACCAGTTATTTTTTAACCCCCACCAAATTCCGCCGGAAATCGAACCTAGAAACAATAAGAAAACTGTCACGCTAATAACGCTACTTTTTTTAATTCTCCACCAATCAACGTAATAGTTGCGTTTCTTATCCATTTAAAAAACTTTTTTAGTTTAGTCTTGGTCTAAATTTTCTGATTCCGCCTTTGGAAAAATCAATGAGAAAACTATTGAGAGAACCAAAGCCAAAACTACAACTCCCAACGAAATATTGATAAATGCCTGATTAAATTCCCCATTGACAAAATTCTGCAAAAAGTTTGAAACGGAGGAATCCGAATTATGCCCCCAAACCATTATCAAGACTTCTGCCAAAAGAGGCAAGAGCATTTTTAATCCGATAAAACTCAAAACAAAAGCTAAACCATATTTGAGGTAATGAAATTTTTCCGCCATATCCACCAACAGAAAATAAAATGTCCGCAAACCCAAGATAGCAAAGATGTTAGAAGTATAAACAATAAATCTGTCCGTGGTGATGCCAAAAATCGCCGGAATCGAATCTACCGCAAAAACCAGATCCGCGACATTTATCACGATGAGGACGAGCAAAAGCAAAGTTCCCATTGTTTTCCCGTCAATTTTAATGAAAAAACTTTCTCCATCATAACTTTTGGAAATCGGAATAAATCTGGTCGTAACACGAACAATTGCGCTTTCTTCGGGATTAAAATCGTCATCGTCCTCAAAAAACATCTTAAAACCGGTGTAGAGCAGAAATGCCCCAAATAAATAAAGCAGCCAATGAAATGATTCGACTAATTGCGCTCCGGCAAAAATCATCGCCATCCGCATCACTAACGCCATAAAAATGCCCCAAAACAAGGCGCGATGCTGATATTTTTTCGGAACTTTGAAATAGTTAAAGATGAGCAGAAAAACGAACAAATTATCAACCGACAATGATAATTCGATCAAATATCCGGTAAAAAATTCTTTAGCTTTGTGAGTTCCCTGCGCCGAATCGTAATTATTCGTCACTAACCAATAAATAAAACCGTTGAAAATTAAGGCTAACGAAATCCAAACCGCACTCCACGCAAAGGTTTCGCGGCGGGTCGGTGCATGTGAACGGCGATTGGCAATTCCCAAATCTACTGAAAGGGCAACTAAAACTACCGCAAAAAAAACCAGCCAAGACCAAAATGGATATTCGATATTCATACTTCAAAGGTAAACGGTAAAAGGTAAAAGGTAAAAAATCAAGGTTGTTAATTGTTATTTTAGTGTTTATTGACAATTTGAGTAAAAAAAACGTCTTGCGTCTGTTTTTTCCCCAGTCGTCACAAATAGCATATTTTCAACGATTTAAGCAAATCCCGACTTTTCACTTTTCACTTTTTACTTTTCACTTTCTACATCCTTTTTACTTTTGGCTTTTTAATTGATAAAATCGCGGTTTGTCCATAGTGAATCTAATTACAGAAATAGGTATTCAATAATGTTAAAGTTTTTCAGTCGTTTAGAAAGAACCAGAAATTTTGTTCTTCTTATTTTTGCCATTATGATGGCAGCCAGCCTTGTGCTTTTCTACGCGCCGACTCGCAACGGAGTGCAAACCAATCTTTCTTCCAGCAGCGAAACAGCCGCCAAAGTTGGGAGCGAAGTAATAACTGTCGGTGAAATCGCCACTCAAAAAGAGAATCTCAGTCGAATGTATGGCGGACGCTCGATCCCTGCTAAACTTTTGATTGACGGAATGGTGCGCGAAAGAATTGTCAGAGCCGAAGTAAATCGGCTTGGTTTAACTGCTACCGATGCCGAAGTTGCTGCCAACATTTTGGCTTCCAATAAGCCGCAAGACGGTAAACCTTTTGACCAAAAAGTTTATGAACAAAATGTAACTGAGCAATTCGGAAGCGTTAAAGCCTACGAACAAGCCGTTCGCGACCAAATCGGTGCACAAAAACTCGAAGCCTACATTACTTCCGGCGTTTCCGTTTCCGAAGCAGAAGTTGTTGACGACTACAAACGCCGCAATACTAAATTTGATTTGAGTTTTGTTACAGTCAGCACCGCCGAATTAGCCAAAACCTTAAAACCGAGCGACGAAGAACTAAAAGCCTATTTTGAAGCCAACAAAAAGAATTATTACATTGGGGTTCCGCAGAAAAAAATTCGCTATATCTTTATTAACACCTCAAAGATTGGTGAAAAATTAAACATTCCTGATGAAGATTTGAAAGCTGAATATGACAAATTAGATGCTGCTCGTAAACAAGCCGGTGTCAACGGACAACAAATTGTCTTCAAAGTTCCAAAACCGGATGAAGACGGACAAGTTTTAGCTAAAGCAACTGAAATTGCCGACAAAGCCAAAAAAGATGGCGGGAAAATCAGTGAAGAAGCCTTTGCCGAACTCGCTAAAGGTTATTCGCAAGATACTGCTTCGGCGTTAAACGGCGGAAAATTAAAAGGTTTAGTTCGTTCAAATCCGAATAACCCGACCGATCCTTATCAACGCCTGTTGACAATGGAAGAAGGGCAAGTTACCGAACCGGTTAAATATGGAACGGCTTATTATATTTTGCGTCGAGGTGCTTCGGTGCCGAAAACTTTTGAAGATGCCAAAAAAGAACTCGAAGTCAGTTTACGAAATCGTCGTTCTTATACTGCTGCGGCTGAATTGGCACAAAAAGTCTCCGACAAATTGAAAGAAGTTAAGGACGTGCAAAAAGTCGCCGAAGAATTTGCTGCTCAAGCTAATTCAAATGCTAAAGATATGGTGCGCGAAACAGGCTTTGTCAAACCCGGAGATGATGTCGAAAATATTGGTATTTCGCCTCAATTTGAAGACGGCATCGCACCACTCGAAGAAATTGGCGCAGTCGGTGAAAAAACTCCGGTTAAAGACGGTTTTGCAATTCCGATGTTAGCCGAAAAACGAGAGCCGCGTGACGCAACTTTTGAAGAAGTAAAATCAAGAGTCGAAGAAGTAGTCAAAGCTGACCAAGCCAAGGCTAAAGTTGAGCAAATCGCCAAAGACATCGCATCAGGCGCAGCCAACACTGCCGGACTCGGCGCAGCCGCCACAGGTAAAGGTCTAAAAGCCGAAGAATCCAAAAACTTCGTCTTAGGCTCACCGCTCGGACAAGGCGAAAATGCTTCTACATCTAAAGATTTAGAGGATGCGATCAATACCTTGAAAGCAGGTGAAGTATCTAAAACTCCTATCAAAGTCGGCGATAGTTGGTATATTGTCGGGGTTACTAACCGCACCGAAGCCGATATGACCGGATTCGCCAAAGAACGTGATCAAATTTTGCAAGGAATGTTAGCCCAAAAACGCAGTCAGGTCTTTTCGGATTATATCGCAGATGCCCGTCAACGAATGGAAACTGCCGGACAAATCAAAGTTTATAAAGAGGTTGTCGAGAGAATAGATGCCGCTGACAAAACTGCCGATACTCCTGAAGGGCAACAATAATTAATAGATAGAAAATAAAAGTTGAGGTCGTTTATAAATTCTAACTTGATTTATAAACGACCTCAACTTTTTAATTTACCGAATAAACTGAGAGTTCTTACTTTGGATTATCAGTAATTACTACCGTAACTGGAATTATTACCTCCGTAATTAGAACCGCCATTGTCTTCGGCGTATAACAGACCATTGTCGTAATTAGAACCGGCCGAGTTGGATAAATCAACAAGCCCTTCGGCTAATGGCTCCGGAATATTTTGCGGTCCCGCTTGCCATCCTGTTGTTCCTTGTGTTTGTTGAACAACATGCCACGCCTCATGTGCTGCTGTTGGCGGCGGCGTTTGACCCGGAGCAAAATAAATATCCTGATTATTAACAAATGCTTTTACTCCGAGGTGGACAGCCTCATGTCCTTCATGAACCCGAACTTGCGAAAAATCGCGGTTAAAAGCTGATTCTAACTCATGTCTTAACGGTCCAACCAACGGTTTCCCTTTTGCTGACGGTGCATCCAGTTGCGGCATTATTTTTGTTTTTCCCATTTTTTTTCTCTCCTAAGTAAAAGTTTTCAAAAAAGCTCTCTGATTCAATAAACGGGATTCTTTTACAAAACAGGTCATTAGAAGAAAAATATTTTGGGAGTCTCCTCATTACCAGATAACCCTTTAATCTCCCAACCACGACTTTTCGCCAAACAACTTTGCCCCGCCTTAGGCGACTTCTTCCGTATCACCAAGATGTTTGTTTTTTTTTTGGTTTCGTGTTCATTCTTTATATTTGGGCGATTATTCGGTTTGCGTAATCACAAACCTCTTTCCCGAATTTGTTAATCTATTTTTCTCCACTTACTAACGCGACTTTTTTTACTAAAACGCTAAAAAAATTGTGCTATTATTTCCGAAATGCAAAATGCCCCCAATATTACGCAGCTTTTGCAGGATTGGAGCAACGGCAAATCAGATATTTTAGAAAAGCTAATGCCTCTGGTCGCGGAATCGGTGAGCTGATTTCAGGTTTCACCGCAATTAACCGAAAAAACGGCGTGTTCAAACTACTCAATCTCCCGCCGAGAACCCGCGAACTTCTCAACATTTGTAAACTCCTGACTATATTTGATACCGAACAATGGGACGCTATGGATAGTTGAGAAATAAAATTAGGTGTAAAAAGACGAACAACGGCAATAAGAAAAACGAATTTAGAAAACAGTAATATAATCAATAGAAAATCAGAATATGGAAAACAAATCAAATACATCTAAAAGCAAGGCAGAATTAACCCGGCGTAGTTTCTTTACCGGAGTCTTAGCAACCGCATCAGCAGCAACGCTTTTTGCTCAAACCAAGACCAACCTTGAAACTACACCTGACCGTTATCCTGACCAAAATGTGGTGGTGCTTGATAAACGGTTTGGCAAATATGTGGTGGGAAATGCTTCGGTCGAAAGGCTTTACACCGGCACGAGATGGGCGGAAGGACCTGCCTGGAACAGTGTCGGACGATATTTGGTCTGGAGCGATATTCCTAACAATGTCAAAAACAGATGGCTGTCCGATGACGGACATGTCAGTGTTTTTCAAAATCCGTCGAACAACAGCAACGGCAACACTTTTGATTGGCAAGGTCGCTTGATCTCATGTGAGCATGATACGCATCGGGTTGTCCGTTACGAGCATAACGGAAGTGTGACCATTTTGGCAGAAAACTGGCAAGGCAAACCGCTCAATGCGCCCAACGATGCGGTGGTTCATCCTGACGGCGGCATTTGGTTCACTGATCCCGGTTACAGCAGTCTTTACGAAGGCGGCGACGGCGTCCTCAAACAAAAAGAAGCGGTTTACCGGATTGATTCCAAGACCGGAAAGATGGAGATGGTCACAGATATTTTGTCCAAACCGAACGGACTTTGTTTTTCACCCGACTACAAAAAACTCTATGTTGCAGATACCGGAAACCCGCATAATATTATGGTTTTTGAGGTTATTGACAACGAAAAACTTCGTGGCGGAAAAGAGTTCGTTTCGATGAAGATGAAACTGAAAAGCAATGAAGTGATTGGTTCGGCAGATGGAATTCGAGCGGATACGGACGGCAATATCTGGGCAGCCGCCGGTTGGGTTGGTGCTGGATACGATGGCGTGCATATCTTTGCTCCCGACGGAGTGCGAATCGGACAGATTCTGTTGCCTGAGATTTGCGCCAATCTTTGTTTCGGCGGAGCCAAACGAAATCGTCTGTTTATGACAGCCAGTAAATCTCTTTATTCCCTTTTTGTCGGAATTCAAGGCGCACATATTACCTAACCGAATTTGTCAGATTTGTTACGAAATAAAAAAATGAATTTAGAAACTTGGACAATTATTAATCAAGACAAAATTATCTCTGCCATTGGTAAAGGCGGAATAGGTAAAGTCTTTTTAGCTCAGCACACGAAACTCAATTGTAAAGCTATTTGGTGCATAGCTTTACAACTATTTATCCTAATTCTTCCGTTGATGGCTCAACAATCTCCGCAAAATCCTTCGCCTATCACGGACACCACGCGACCGCATCCGCGAATTGAAAAGATTGAAGTAGAAGGTAAAAGAACCGAATTAACCACGCTCAAAGGCGCAATACTCTTTACCGGTCCGAAAGTTAAACCCCAAAAGGCAGTTCCGCTCATCATTCATTTTCACGGTGTTCCGTGGCTGATGGAATATCACATTGCCAAACATTTTCCGAATACCGCCCTGATCACGGTCAATCTCGGTTCAGGTTCAAAGGTCTATGGCAATCCTTTTACTCAACCCGAAATGTTTCAAAATTTAATTGATGAAGCAAGTAAAGTTTTGGACTTAAAACACGGCTGGTCTTCGATTACGCTGGTCGGATTTTCGGCGGGTTACGGAGCAGTTCGGGCGATTCTTCGTCACGAAGCAAATTTTCAAAAGGTAGCTAATGTTTTGCTCCTCGACGGGATTCACGCGAGCTACGTTCCCGAAGGACAGCGGTTAGCAGACGGCGGAATCATCAAAGCCGACGACCTCGATTCATACATCAAATTTGCTCGGGAAGCAGTTGCAGGAAAGAAGAAATTTATGATCTCGCATTCCGAAATTTTCCCCGCAACTTACGCCAGCACGACCGAATGTGTTGATTATTTACTGAACACGCTTTCGCTCAAACGCAAAGCAGTTTTAAAGACTGGACCAGTCGGAATGCAGCAAATCAGTCAGGTGGATTCCAAAAATTTTCATATTCGCGGATATGCCGGAAACACGGGAGCAGACCACGGTGATCAGCTTTACGCGATGCCCGAATGGTTAAAAATATTGAAGATAAAGTAAACTCATTTCATTCAAAAAATACGTTAAATCAAATAAAAAGATAGGTCTGGAAAAAGGTTCTATGATTAATTAATACAAAAGGCAGAATGGGAAGAATGTTCGTCGGTGATATGGAAATGGGAATATAGCTCGTTTTCGGATTTTGGATTGCGGATTTTTTAATAAAGAAAAGGCTTTATTCAAATTGAACAGAGCCTTTTCCCTTTTTTTAACCTGTATCGCCTGTTTATTGCTCATCGTTTTTTTACTTCACAATTAGTTTGGTAATTGGAAGACATTCAATTTGCATCAATGGCAATATCTTTTTGCGCCTCCGGCTTTTTGTCTTTGGTAGTTGGTAGTAAAACCAGTAGTCCATTAAGGTTTTTGTTTATCCAGACTGATCCCAGAAAATAGCTTTCGCCTAGATGTTTGAAAGTCAAACGGGCATTATTTGTTTGTTCTTTGCTAAAACTCTGTGTCAGAAAAACAATTTTGTGTTTTCCGAGTGTGTTTTTCATAATCAAAAGACTCGGATTGCCCGGATTGAGCCGTTCGATCGAATATGTTCCGGCAGGAAAAACCTTGTCTTTGACGATAAATTCAAACGGAATTTCAAACTGTGCATTTTTCGACGATTGCGCCTTACCTGCGGCGGCAAAGGGTAAAATGCAAACTAAGATTGCAAAAAACTTGATAGCTATTTTTTTCATTTTTTTTCTCCTGTTATTTTTTATTTCGAGTGCAAAAGCAAAGGGGGCTTTGTTTTGATAATCGCCGTGCTTTTTTGCCTCTACTTATTAAAGCAACGTCCGTCGAAAAATTGGCTCAAATTATTTTTTAGAACTAAGCACTCTGCACCATCAACACACTCGGCAAGCTGATTTAGGCTGCCAAATTCAGTCTCAAACTGCTCACTTTTATCCAACATTCCATCTCTTTTCAATTGGTCTAAGGCGAACCAAATAAATTCAGTTGTGACGGTTATTTTCAATTTCCGACTCATAAAATGGGCAATTTTCGTAACTGAATTTTTACATTCACAGTTTCGACAAACTAACTTATAGACAACCGCAAGTTGCCGGAGGTCCGGCATTATAAACAGCAGTCCCACTACAACAAACACTCGGTCCGCTATCAAGACAAAACATCGAGCCAAAAGAAAAAGGTGCAGAATATCCTGACGGTGCTGTTCCTCCCGTTGAACTGGTGACAGCACAAAGCATTCCGCCTGCATACGGATTCGATTGGCAATTATTTGAAACACAATCACTATTTTGATTACAAGACGCACAGTTAGCAGCCAAAGTCCCGCTTAGAGCATTGGCGGCACTTGGCGCAACCAAACTTGAAATCAACGGCAGAGCTATCATCGAACTAAGTCCAATCCGTTTAATGACTTGTCGGCGAGATAAACCGTCAAAATCAGTTTCAATGGTGTCTGAATTTTTTAAGAGATTGGATTTTTTTAAAGAATCAAGCGCAAGCCAGACAAACTCCTTACTTGCAGTATTTCCAAATTTTTTAGTGACCAGAATTTCAATTTCAGTCACAGACTTTTTACCATTACAATTTGACCAAACAAATGCGGCGGTTTCGTTCAAACAATGCGCCGTGTTGGTCTCCAAATCATAAACCAATACTTCGTTCACAGAATCTTGAACAACTAATTTTTCAGTCCTCGCTATCGGGGGCACACTTTTCATCAAAATATCTCCTTTTTTGCCTTTATCTATTAAAGCAACGTCCATCAAAAAATTGGCTCAAACTATTTTTAAATAGGTGAAAACCCTTGTGTTATAAGGGCGTAGAGGTTTATTGACTTGAATTTAGAATCAGACTATCATTGCACAGAAAAAATAATTTAAATAAACCGAGATTTCTTTGATGGACGAAACCCTTAAACGGGGAGAAATAACCGAGATGTTAAAGGCTTGCAGTGGCGGCAACCGTGAGGCAATGAACAAACTGGTGCCGCTCGTCTATCAGGAACTCCGCCGTCAGGCGCATCGTTATCTCAATCGCGAACGTTCCAATCACACTTTGCAAACCACTGCTCTGGTTCATGAAGCTTACCTGAGGCTCATCGAATATCATTCGATTGATTGGCAAAATCGTGCCCATTTTTTCGGAATGGCGGCAAATATGATGCGGCGGATTCTGGTCAATTATGCCGTCAGTCAAAATCGTCTGAAACGCGGCGGTTCGGGCGAA
>DAORIL010000183.1:0-10225 GCA_035438525.1 Pyrinomonadaceae bacterium | reverse complement strand
ATCAGGGCAACCATCACGGCACAGAAAATATAAAACCACCAAGTCCGGTAAAAAGGCGGCAAGACTTTGACCAGAATGCTTTGCCCTTCCAGATTCCAAACTCCTTCGCCATTGTCGGCAATTACCCGAAAAGTATATTCTCCGGGAGCAATGTGCGGGTAATAAGCGGTTCGGCGGGTGCCGGAATCCACCCAATCTTCGTCAAGTCCAACCAACTGATATTTGAATTTTATTTGCGAAGGACGATTCCAACTGAGCGCGGTAAATTGAATTTCCAGATCATTTTGGCTTGGTTGAATCTTGACTTCTGCTCCGTTTGGCAAAGGCTGATTGTCAATTAAAACTTGTTCGATATTAACAATCGGCTCTTTTTCATCCTTGATCTGAGGTTCAATAACCACCACACCGTTAATGGTCGGAAACCAAAGCCGTCCATCCTTTGCCCGAATGCCGGCGGGATTGGCACCATTACATTCACGGCTTAACATTCCGTCAAAACTACCGTAAGAAAATGAATTGACGGATTTACGGCGACCTTCAACAAAATCTATCAGATCGTTTCTATTTGCCCGATAAATTCCTTTGTTGCCGCTCATCCATAAATTTCCGTTGTCATCTTCGAGAATCTGAAAAGCTAAATTATCGTAAAGCCCATTTTTAGAAGTAATTACAGAAAATTTGCCGTTCCGGAAAAGGAAAAGTCCGTCACCGTGCGTTCCAACCCAGAGATTTCCTGCGTTGTCTTCGTAAAATGAAAGAATGTGATTACCCGTAAAACCGTCTTTCGAGGTAAAAGTTGTAATAACTCCATCTTTGAAACGGCTCAAACCATTGCGCGTGCCAATCCAGAGATCTTCGTTATGATCTTCGAACAAAACATTGACATATTCATCCGGCAAACCGTCTTTTTTTTGAAAATCCGTTTTCCAGCCATTCGGTTCAATTCGATGCAGACCGTTGTAAGATGTTCCATACCAAAAATTACCTGCTTTATCCTGAAACGAAGTCGCAGCATTTTCATCAAAACCTTTATCCTCAACAATTTCAACCTTTGAAGTTCCTTCCAGATATTTCAAAACGCTATTACCTGAATTTGAGCTGATCCAAAGATTACCTTCGCGATCTTCGGTAATCTCTCTGGTATGGATAAAATTATTTCCGTCCGGCGAAGTTAAGGCAGTAAATTTTCCGTCCTTAAATCTGCATAATCCCTGATCAGTTCCAATCCAAATTGCGCCCGAGGTATCTTCAAAAATTGCGTTAATAATATTTCCGGCTAAACCGTCCGAAGTTGTATAGGTTCTAAAACGTCCGATTTTCAATTCTGCCAAACCGCCGCCGTTTGTCCCAAGCCAAATATTACCTAATTGGTCAGGAAAAATTGCTTGGATGTCATCATTAATTAAACCTTCTTTGGTAGTTAAAAGGTCAAAATGTCCATCTTTCAAACGATACAAACCGCCATCATTTGTCCCGACCCAAAGATTACCGTCACGATCCTCAGCAATGGATTTTATGGGAAAGTTTTTTAATCCCTCTGATTCCCCAAAGGTCGTAACTTCCCAGCCACTCAAACGATTTAGATCTCGCCCGCCAACCCAGATATTGCCCGATCTATCACGAAAGATCTTTTCGATGTTTTTTTGAGCCAAATCCCCTTGAACGGTCAGGGCGGAGAATTTTTCGTCTTGGAATTGCACCAGTCCTTTTCTGGTTCCAACTAACAGATTTCCTTTTGCGTATTCATTAATGCTAGAAATATGAGTGTCAGGCAAACCGTTATCTTTTCCATAGACCGTAAATTTCCCGTTTCGAAGAAGATTTAAGCCGCCACCGTCAGTTCCAACCCAAAGATTACCGGAACTGTCTTCAAAAATAGCTCTCACAAAAGGTGCAGAAAGACCTTCGGGAGTAGAAAAATTTGTGAATTGTCCGTCTTTGTAGCGTGACAGACCGCCGCCGTGAGTGCCAATCCAAAGAGTTCCGTTACGGTCAACTAAAAGGGCTTGAACATTATTGCTTTTGATTTCAGGCGTATTTTCGGTATTAAAGGCAGTAAAACGAACTCCGTCAAAACGGGCAACGCCTTCGGCAATTGCCAGCCACAGATAACCATCACGGGTCTGAACAATCTCGCTTATGCCGTTTTGCGGTAATCCATGCTGATCTTGCCAAACGAATTGCTGATAACTGCCGAATAGCTTTTGCGGACTAATAATTTGACTTAATGCCACAGCCGGCAAAATCCAAATCAACAAGATCATCCAAAAAATTAGGCTTCGAATAGTCATCGACATTAGGAATCAAATGAGAGCCATCTTAGCAGTAGTAGAATCTTTTGTTAAGCAAAAAGTTTGAGAAAGTATTGGAGAAATGTCGGAGATGAATAAAACTAAGCGCAACTTTAGAGAAGTATAATTATATCAACCCAATTTGGTAGTTTTGAAAATTCTTCTTACTTTTCACTTTTTACTTTTTACTTTTTACTTACTAATGGTTCCATCATCAGCAATTTTTGGAGCAGTTGCCGAAAAATCTTCTTGGGACAATCTGCGAATAGTGTAAATTGCTGAGTTTGAAGCATCTTTGGTTAGAATTCCCCGACCTTCCAACTTAAAAGGATTGATCTTGCCGCTCACAAACTTTCCGTCTGTATCGATTTTAACTTCTAAAACCATCGTTTCAGCAGTTGGTCCGGCCAGTTTAAACCAGCCGTAAGTCGCAAAATTGCCCATCGAATAAGCAATCAAACGGTCTTTGTAAATTTCCATCCCGCGTAAAACGTGCGGTCCGTGTCCTAAAACCAAATCTGCTCCGGCATCAATTACAGTTCGGGCAAAAAGAGGTAAATTTCCGCGTGCTTCACCAAAAAATAATTCAGTCCGTTGCGAAACATGTGTGTTGCCTTCGCCTTCCGCGCCCCCGTGAAACGAAACCACAACCAAATCCGCATTCTTTTTAGCCTGTTGAACCAACTGACGGGCAAAAGCTAAATCATTGACGTTAGGAACGATATTGTTATGAGCGAAACCGACAAAAGCAATTTTTTTACCTTTTACGTTGAGAAAGGTCATTGCAAATTGATTCCTATCACTTCCGGCGTGTTTGATGCCAAGTCCGTCCAAAATCTGACGGGTGCTGGCACGTCCGGCATCGCCAAAATCTCCGGCGTGATTATTTGCCAAACTCAAGACATCGAATCCAGCCTCTTTCAAATATTTGCCGTATCGTGTCGGCACGCGGAAAGCAAAACAATTTGGACGATTTCCGCATTTTTCCGAGATTCCGCTATCAACCATCGGACCTTCGAGATTAGCAAAAGCAATATCAGCAGCCTGGAAAATCGGTGCAACCGCTTTAAGAGAATCAGCACCGTCATTCGGAGGCATTCGGCTATCATCAGGAAAAGTTGAGCCTAGCATAATATCTCCGCCCGCTGCGATCGTAATCGAATCGGCTTTAGTTGATTTTTGCAGAGTTGGGTCCGGCGTTGATGCTACATTTTTAGGTTTTCCCGTGCTTGAAACTTTGTTCTGGCAACCCAACACTACAATAAAACCAAGAGCTAAGAGGCAAAATATAATTTTTTTTGATTTCAACATATCAACAAACTCCGAACGATTTAGATGCAAAAAAGATAGACAGGATTAAAACAAATTTTGTTAGTCCTGTCTATTCGAAAATAAATTGAAGATTGATTTTATTGAATGTTATTTCTTGGGTTTTAACTCCCACAAGACATTGACAATCACCCAACGTCCGTTGAATTTAGCAATATGCAGATAATCAATCCAGTCAGAAGCAACGACTTTAACACTGGCAGCATTTTCAAAAACATCTAAAATCATTACATCTTTTTGCTGTTTTTCGGGCGGCGTTTGTTTTCCGCCACCGCGTTTAACGCCTTGGACCAGTCCCATCGCGCTCATTTGCTGCAATTGACTTCTGCCGTCTCTGGTCATGACAATGCGTTTTGCGAGATCAGGATGCAGTGCGCGTTCCATTCGCTCGGCATCTCCGCTATACCAGCCTTCGATATAATCAAGCGCAGTATTTGTGATTGCCGTTTTGTCTTCGTCTGAAACAGTTGATTGCGCCTGAATTCCAACCGCACAAAAAGTCAAAATAATTGCCAAAGTTAATAATATTTTCATTTGATATACCTTTAATTTCTGAGTTTTGAACTACGCCAAAATTATATCGGTAAATCTCAAGAAGTTTATGAACTTTGTGATTTGCGGTAATTTTCGTGTGAGATACGGTCAAAAAACAGGATAAAAAATTAATGGTTAGAGGATGATTTCAAGATTTTTGCGGTAACGGCGGCTGGAAATTAATTCAGTTCCGTCAAATAAAATGATTGTGTATTCACCATTAAAAAGAGTTTGTAATTCCTTAATTTTTGAGATTTGGACGATTTTTGAACGGCGGATGCGTAAAAATTCGTTTGGATTTAATTTCTTTTCAATACCATCCATCGTTTCGCGTAAGATAAATTTTTCACGTCCCGAATGAATTTCAACATAATTTCCCAGTGAAGAAATCCAATCAATTTTTTCAACTGCCAAAAAACTGATCCGTCCGTTTTCTTTGAGCGTAATCCGTTGTAAATAAGCAGTTTCAGTAGATTTTAGACTATTGAACAACTCTGTTAATTTACTTTCAAGAGATTTATCTTCGCCCGAAAAAATGCGATAACGAATTCGTTCCAAAGTTTTTTGAAAACGCTCGACATTTATCGGTTTCAGGAGATAATCAATCGCTCCCGCTTCAAACGCCCGAATCGCGTGTTCATCATAAGCTGTCACGAAAACAATTTCCGGCAGATTTTTTGAGTCTAATTTTTCAATAAAAGAAAACCCGTCCACCAGCGGCATCTGTATGTCAAGAAAAATCAGATCAGGTGAAAGTTCTTCAATTAAAGTTATCGCTTCCTGTCCGTTTGAGGCTTCGCTAATGATGACAAAATCCGGCGCAGTTTCCAAAAGTTGACCAATCCCGCGCCGCGCCAACGGTTCATCATCAACTATTAAAACTTTGATTTTATTGCTCATTTTGAATGGAACGGAATTTTTATTTTGACCTGTAAACCGCCATTTTCACCCGAAACAAGTTCAATTTTTTGCTCTTTACCGTAAAGTTTTTCGAGCCTTTCCTGCGTATTTTTCAAACCGATCCCGTTTGAGTTTTTTGACGAAGCTGTCAAACCTGCACCATTGTCACTAACACTGAGTTCGACAAAACCATTGCTGCGTTTACTTTCGATCAAAATTTTTCCTGCCTCTGCATGCGGCGCAATTCCGTGACGAATCGCGTTTTCAACAATCGGCTGCAAAATCAGATTTGGAATTTGCGCCTCCAAAGTTTCATTTTCAACTGCAAAATCAACTTTCAAACGGTCTTGAAAACGCATTTGCTCAATTTCCAAATAACCGCGCAGAAATTCCAATTCTTCTTTTAAGCTTATTTCCTGCGAACTTTCGCTTTTTAGCGCAACCCGCAAGAGTTCGCTCAACTGAACCAGCATTTTATTGGCAATAGCTACATCATCGCGCATTAAAACAGAAATCGAATTGAGAGTATTAAACAAAAAATGCGGTTGCAATTGCATTTTCAAAGCCTCAAGACGTGCTTCGGCGAGCTTGGTTTCGAGTTGTGAAGTTTCAATCGCTAATCGTGCCGTTTCGCGTTCTCGTTCAAGATAACGGCGATTGATTTCGCGCAGATGAAAAATTCCGATCAAAGCCCAATAAACTAAAAAATCAAAATGAAAATTAGTAAAAAGCAATCGTTGAAATGCCTCGGTGAAAGAAAACGGATTCCCTTTGCTACCCATTATCAATGTGTTAAACGTCACAAATAAAAAGAGATGAAGAAGTGAAACAATTGCAGCAAAGATAAAATGAATAAATAAATTCCGCCCGACCTGACCGCTTTTGATAACGAATTTCTTTGCCAAAAAAACAACCAACGGGGTTAAAATCATCCAACAATATCCGCAAATCAGCCACAAAATAAGAACGAAGTTGAAAGAAACAGGCTGATTAAAATAGATGCTGTTGGCAAAACTTTGGGCGGCAAAGAAAACTCCAAATAATGTCCAGCTCAGAAAAACTACAACGATTTTGAATAAATTTTGTCGGCTCATTTTCGTGAACCGGTTTACCAAAATAGTTTTTTCATCATTAGACATTTTTCTTAAATAAAGAGTTGAGAAATTTAACCAAAATTTTAACGCAAAGGCGCAGAGATGCAAAGACGCAAAGTTTTTTGATAAATTGGTTCTTAAATTTTCAATTTTTACTTAACTCCCTTTGCACCTTTGCTACTTTGCATCTTTGCGTTAAAAAACTAATTCTCTTTCAAGAAAAACTCCTCAATATTTGGCTTTTTTTGTATGATGTTTGTTATGAGCGAAAAAATCAATGTTGGATTAATTGGATTCGGGATGGGCGGACAAATTTTTCACGCGCCGATAATCTCTTGTGTCGAAGGCTTTGAACTAAAAGCCATTCAAACCTCAAACAAGGAAAATATTGAAATTGCTAAACGAAAATATCCTGATGCCGAAATTTTCAGCGAAACCTCCGCACTTCTTGATAGAAAAGATATTGATTTAATAATTGTTGCCACGCCGAATTATACCCATTTTGATTTGGCAAAAGCCGCTCTGTTGGCAGATAAACACGTCGTGATGGACAAACCGTTTACAGCAAAATTTAGCGAAGCAACTGAATTAATTGTGCTTGCCAAATCGCAAAATAAAATTCTGACCGTTCATCAAAACAGACGTTGGGACAGCGATTTTCTAACAGTTCGCAAAGTTTTAACCAGCAATTTATTGGGAAGATTGGTGGAAGCGGAAATTCATTACGATAGATTCCGCAATACTTTGCGCGAAAACACCTGGAAAGAAGATGATGTTTACGGAACGGGGATTTTATTTGATCTAGGCTCGCATTTGATCGATCAGGCACAGACGCTTTTCGGTTTGCCGACTGCCCTGACTGCCGATATTAGAAAACAGCGAATTGCCAGCAGAATCGCTGATAATTTTGAACTGATTCTCCATTACCCGGATTTGAAAGTGACGCTCAAAGGCGGATGGTTAGTCAGAGAACCTCTCCCGCATTTTATTTTGCTTGGGGAACAAGGCTCTTTCGTTAAATACGGAATGGATGTGCAGGAAGATGCTTTGAAATTTGGCGCAACTCCATTAAATACAAATAATTGGGGTGCTGAGTCGCGAGATATTTGGGGGAAAATCAATACCGAATTTAACGGTGTTCATTTTGTCGGCGAAGTAGAAAGCGAAGCTGGAGATTACAGCCTTTATTATAAAAATGTGCGGGACGCAATTCTTGGAAAAAGCGAGCTTGAAGTAACTGCAAATCAAGCCGCTAATACCATCAAAATCATTGAATTAGCAATCAAAAGCAACGAGGAAAAACGAACTGTTGATTTTGATATTTAACCTTGAAATTAACTAACTTGATAAGTAGCAATACTGGTCGGCGTTTCGTAACAACGGACTTTCCAGACTTGCACCCTTTCATCACCAACCCGCGAGTTCAAATATTCCAAAATATAGCGAGCCAGATTTTCTGCCGAAGGGTTTAATTCTTCATCAAAAGGCGGAAGTTCATTCAAATTTCGATGGTCAAAATATTTTACAATTTCATCCGCTGCGCGTTTTAAATCGCCAAAATCAATCAGCAAACCAATATTGTTGAGTTCTGAACCGCGAGCATAAATCTCGATTTTATAATTGTGTCCGTGCAGATTTTCGCATTTGCCTTTGTATCCGCGCAGTTGATGGGCAGAGGCAAAATCTCGTTCAATCATTACTTCGTAAAATGAATTCATAAATGAGATTTTACTATGAGTTGTGAGTTGCTTCAAAAAAGAGAGCGAAATGATTATTACTTCATCTCGCTCAGTGATTCCCAAATTTTATTTTTCCAACTTAAGCCCGCACAGAAAAATGCAGATGCGATTTGTGCATAGTAATTAGATTTGTATCTTTTTTGATTTGATTGATACTGCCTTTTTGGTCTGTTTTGAAGCAAATAAGTGGTCCGAAATTTTCCCAAACTTCCCGAATGTCAGTAGCTAAAACCTGAAGTGCATCGCAAATTCCGGTCACATCCTCATCTTTATTGTAAAAGTCGGTGATAGATTTGCCATTGATCTTTGAGATGTCAATTGCCAATCCGTTGCGATGCGGTCCGCCAACCGAATGTTTATGATATGGTTCGCTGGTTGATGAAATATGTGCCGAAATGAAATTGTATAATTTGCCCGATTCCATAAAGTCTTCGAGCTTGGTTGTTAATAATTGACATAAAAAATGATATAAAACCGGATGCACTCCGGCATTGCTATTAGAGCTAAAAGTTAAAATTACGCCATTCAAACCGTTTGGTAATAATATTTTTTTCGTCATATTTATTTTCTCCTTTATTAGTGCAAATAACCATCACTATTTCTAACTGTTCAGTTTGATAAAAATGTGTCGCAATTTTTTTGAAAAAAATTTAAAAAAAAAGACTTGCTCATTTCTGAACAAGTCTTTTTATCTATTTTAAGAATTTAACAAGCTAAATCGTCACGGCTTCTTCAACCACTTTAGCTTGTTCTAAACCGTGAATTGCATAACTTCCGGTTGCGGGTGAAGCTGAGGCAGTTCGTCCGACATATTTGAAACTCATTTTGCCTTTGATTTCTTCAAAACGTGAACGGACAAAAACCCAACCCCCCATATTTCGAGGCTCTTCCTGACACCAAACGAGTGATTCAGCATTTGGATATGCAGCAAAAACCTCTTCTAATTTTGCTTTCGGGAACGGATAAAATTGTTCCAGACGGACGATTGCAACATTTTCGTTTCTCGCTTTTTCCAAATCGTAATAGACTTTTCCACTACACACGATGATGCGTTTAACTTTTGATTTATCAGCCGTTACATCATCAAGGACAGGTTGAAAACCGCCATTGGTCAAATCGGTAATCGTCGAGCTTGCTTCCGGCAAACGCAGCAAACTCTTAGGAGTCATTACAATAAGCGGGCGCACGATGTCTTGTTTAACCTGACGTCTCAAAAGATGGAAGTAGTTGGCAGGAGTGGTCGGATAACAAACCTGCAAATTATTCTCCGCACAAAGCTGCAAATATCTTTCGAGCCGCGCCGAACTATGTTCAGGACCTTGCCCCTCGTAACCGTGCGGAAGCAGCATCACCAAACGACATTTTTGCCCCCATTTATCTTCCGAAGCCGCAATATATTGGTCAATGATGACCTGTGCACCGTTAGAAAAATCGCCGAACTGGGCTTCCCACATTACTAAACTATTTGGCCGTAACACCGAATAGCCGTATTCAAACCCCAAAACGCCTTGCTCTGAAAGCGAACTATCAAAAACATAAAATCTCGCCGCCGGATTTTCTTCGTTGCGTAATTCGCCGAGGGGCAACCAACGTTCGCCGGTAAAGGTGTCATACATACAAGCGTGACGTTGCGAAAAGGTTCCGCGTCCTGAATCTTGCCCGCTGAGACGCACCGGAGTTCCTTCTAAAACTAATGAACCAAAGGCGATAGCCTCGGCAAAGCCCCAATCCATCGGCACTTCACCGGTTCCCATTTTAGCGCGTCTGGCTAATTGCCCAACCATTTTCGGATTGATTTGAAAACCTTCGGGAACGAGCGAAATTTTATCGGAAACCTCTTTCAGAATATCGGCAGAAATGTTTGTTTCCAACACATTTGAACCATCTTCATCAACAATCGGGGCTTGCAAAACACCTTTTGCAGTTTTGTCCGCAACGATTTGTTTGACGCGTTTCAAAATGTCTTCATATTTAGCAACCACACGGTCAATCATCTCTTTATGGTCAGCATCCGAAATCACACCTTCGCGGATAAGCTGTTGAGCATAAAGACTTTGCACGCCCGGATGGTTTTTAACTTTGGCATACATCACAGGCTGTGTGTAACTTGGCTCATCGCCCTCGTTATGTCCGAGTTTGCGGAATCCAACCAGATCAAGCACTACATCTTTGTTAAAATCCTGACGATAAGCGAGTGCAATTTGGGTGACGCGATACGCGGCTTCGGGATCATCACCGTTAATATGGAAAATCGGAGTTTGGGTGATTTGCGCTGCATCGGTTGAATAAATCGAACTGCGCGACATTTCGGGCGAAGTCGTAAAACCGATTTGATTAT
>DAORIL010000182.1:0-10250 GCA_035438525.1 Pyrinomonadaceae bacterium | reverse complement strand
AGGTAAAACATTTAATTCGACTGCAACATCAGGGGGCGTGATTCGGCAGAGACGCGCAATTTCATTAAAAGGGGTTGACATCCCCATTTCTAAAACCGCTAAATCAAAATTGCCTTCGCTTAGTATGCGTAAAACAGTTAATGGTTGCCCTAAACCGTTATTGTAATTTTTAATATTACTGAGAACGCTTTTTCCGCTAGCGCGGAGGACGTGCGCGGTCAATTCTTTGGCAGTTGTCTTTCCTGCGCTGCCGGTGACTGCGACGACAGGTTTTCCCCATTCTTCATAAACACCTTTGGCTAAATTTTGCAAAGCCAAAATCGCATCGTTCACCAATAAAAGTCGGTCGCGGAATGGTTCTAAGGCAAGTTTATGTTCCTCGTAACGGTCAGGACGAATCACAGCACAAATCGCACCTTTTTCCAATGCAGAAGCAACATATTTGGTTGAATCGTCAAAATCACCGTTAAAGCAATTATTTTTGTAATCAGGCTGCGATAGCGCAAAAAACACGTCACCCGCTTTTACTTCGCGGGAGTCAATCGCAATGGTTTTGAACTCCTCGGCAAGTAAAGCGGGGCTGAAGCCGTTAGTGTCGGCATTCATATAATTGGCGGCGGTTTCCAGTTTCAAGTTTTTCCTTTTCCTGAAGATTTATTCTTCGTTTCGTTTTTCGGCTTAGTTTCTAATGAAACAGTTTTGGGTTTACTGACCGAAGCATCAACTTTTCCGTCTTTGGTCCTTTTCGAGTTATCCGAAGTTGTTTCCTTTTCAATCTTTTCGATTGTTTTTTCAGCCGTTTTTTTATCGTTTAATTTGTCGTTTTTCTCCGATTTAAACTCTTTGCCTTCAATAATATCTTCGGCGATTTCCTGACGCACAAAACCATCCGGCGGGACATTCAGTTCCGGTAAAATTTGTTGTGCGATTTCCTGAAAAATCGGAGCAGAAACGTGACCACCATCGCGCATAGCACCTTGCGGTTCATCTAAAATCACCGCAACTACCACCGATGGATTATTTATAGGGGCAAAACCGATAAAAGATGAAATGTATTTATCTTCATTTATCTTTTTCAGTTTATCGTCATATTTCCAAGCTGTTCCGGTCTTACCGGCAGAGGTGTATCCATTGAGCTGTGCTCGTTTTCCTGTGCCTTTCAGCACGACTTGCTGCATCATTTGGCGAAGCTGACGCGCAGTTTCAGCACTGACAACCTGTGTTTTTTCAACTTCAGTTGTAGAAACTACCTTACCCTCTTGTTGAATTTCCTTAATAATGCGTGGCTTTACTCTAACACCGTCATTAGCAATAGTCGCAAAAGCTGAAGCACTTTGCAACGCTGTAACACCAATTTCGTAGCCGATTGACATCGAAGCCAAACTGTCCCCACTCCAGCTTTCGGGAGAGCGAATTATCCCACGTGATTCGGCAGGCAATTCAACTCCGCTCGTCTCACCAAAACCAAACTGACGAGCATACTTGAAAAACTTATCCTTGCCAAGTTTTTGTCCAGTTCTGATAGCTCCGATATTGCTCGAAACCGCAAACGCATCCGTATAAGAAATTCGGGTCAGGCAATGTTTATCTTTAAAAATATGTCCCGAAACGTCTAAAGTCCCGTTATTACAATCCAAACTATCACCGGGATTTATCAATTTTTCTTCTAATGCACTGCCATAAGTAACAAGTTTGAAAACCGATCCGGGGGTATAAGCATTCTGCACTGCTTTATTGGCAAAAAGTTCCGGAGTGGCATCGCTGAATTTATTTAAATCAAAAGTCGGAAAGTTCGCCATCGCCAATATTTCGCCCGTTTTCGGATCTAAAACAATAGCTATTCCAGATTTAGCGTGAGCAGCTTCAACACCATTTTTCAGGGCTTCTTCGACCTTATATTGAATCGAATTACTGATGGTCAAAACTATATCTTTCGGCGGCTCGCGCTCTTCATCATCGGATTCTTCGTAAACTCTACCGAGTCGGTCGCGGTCTTTCCATTTTTCAATGACCGCACCGCGCAATTTTTGTTCTTGTGAAAGTTCAATACCTGCCTTTCCGTTGTCATCCAAATCACTAAAACCAATGACTTGAGCAGCCAGTGAGTTATACGGATATGAGCGTTTTTGCTCCTCTTTCCAGTGCAAACCTTTTATTTTCGGCTCGTCAAACTTTTTCAGATCCGCAACTTTCAATTGGTCATTGATTTTTATTACTGAACTTTCTTCAATTTTTCGACCAATCCAGACAAAACGCTTTTTCTTTTCTTTTGCTTCTTGAATAGTAGCGGTAACTTCGGAAGTTTTGAGTTTCAAAGCACTGGCAACTTTGCTTGCTGTTGCTTGCACGTCATCAATTTCCTGCGGGTCGGCATACAAAGATTTAACTTTAACGCTGACCGCTAAAGCCCGATTTGAACGATCCAGAATCGAACCACGCAGCATTTTGCTTTTTGATTCGTCACGGCGTTGGTCCTGAGCTTTTTCAAGGAGCCAACTATGCTGATTGACTTGTAAATGAACCAGACGCACTCCGATCACACCAATCCAAATCACAAAAAGTGCCACGATCAGTAAAAATCTTGAGAATATTGTTTGAACGGAATCGTTCTTTTGATTGGTTTTACGTTTTGCCATTTAGAATCTCAAAAATATTGTTTCAAAGGTTCAAAATCTATTTTCCAATGCCAAATTGTTTTTCAATTAACAACTTATTTCCTGGCTATTTGCGGACGTGGTGTTGCCACTGTTTCACTTTGAAGTTTTTCTTTTGCCGTCGAATTTGTCTTATTTTTTTCATCCGGCTTTTTGCTGTTTGCACTCAAAGTTTTATCACCTGTTTTTTCGGCTTTGTTTTCGGGCACAATGACTTCCATATTTGCCGAAGTTAAATCTTGCAAGCCGATTTTCTTTGCCAATTTTTTGATCTCAGCAGGCGAAAGAGAGATTTCTTTTGTTAAATAAAGGCGGCGTTGTTCGTCTTCAAGCGATTTTTTTTGATCGCGTAGCTTGGCATTTCTAATTCCAAAATCCATGGCAGAAAAATGCTGTCGAGCAGCCCAGAAAAAGCCAACAACCAGTAATAATCCGCAAACTAAGGTCAACAAGCAATAACGCCAGGGGATCGGGTCACGCTCGCGGACAATTCGGTCTTTTTTTTCGTTTGGGGTATTTCTTTTTTTCATCTATCTAAACTATTTTTCGACAGGCACGGAGTTTTGCACTTCGCGCACGAGGATTCGTTTCAATTTCAAAATCTGTTGGCACTTGGGGTTTGCGCGTTAAGATTTCAATCTGTTTTTCTGCCCCGCAAACGCAAATCGGAAAATTCGGGGGGCATTCGCATTTGCCGGATAGTTTTTGTAATGTTCGTTTAACTATCCTATCTTCCAGAGAGTGGAACGATATGACAGCTAAACGTCCGTTTTTATTTAATTTATCAATTGCCGAGCGTAAAAAACTTTCTAAAATTTCAAGTTCGCGGTTGACCGCAATTCGTAATGCCTGAAAGGTGCGAGTCGCCGGGTGAATTCTATCTTTTTTATTAAATGGAACTGATCTTGCAACTAAATCAGCTAACTCTTTGGTCGTTTTCGGGCTTTCACCGCGTTCCCTTTTTTCAACTATTCTTCGTGCAATTCGGCGGGACAACCTTTCTTCACCGTATTCGTAAATAATTCGTGCAATTTCAAATTCGGAAAGCGTTTCGAGTAGTTCGGCTGCGGTTGATTCATCCGAATCGGCATTCATTCGCATATCCAGCGGCGCATCAAACCGAAAACTAAAACCGCGACTTTCGCTATCAAGCTGAAGTGACGAAACGCCTAGGTCAGCTAAAACGCCATCTACCTTATCAATTTTTGCCTCTTCTAAAACTTCCGCAATTTCAGAAAAATTAGCGTGAAAAACTTTGAATCTTTCTCCAAACTTTTCTAATCTTTTTTTGGCAAAAGCAATAGCGTCAAGGTCCTGATCAATTCCGATAACTTGTGTTTTTTCAGATAATTGCAAAATCGCTTCGCTGTGTCCGCCAAGTCCAAGTGTGCAATCTACAAAGATTCCGCCCCGTTCTGGCTCAAGCAATTCAATCGTTTCCGCCAATAGCACGGAAGTATGAATCTGCGAAATTGTTTCGTCTGAGTTTTTCAAATAACAATCCTTTATTTTGGGATTAGGTGGCTTAGGGGTTAGGTGGTTAAGAATATTTATTTTACTAAATCCCAACAAACATAATCCCCTAATCCCTCATTCACTTATCCTCAATTTTCAAATCCCCAATCGCGCCAAGACGCTTTCGTGTTCCGCAGTGAATGGATTTTGCGACAAATACTGCTCAATTCTCTGTTCATTCCAAACATCCAAATAGTTCAAATAGCCTAAAACCGAAACATCTCCGTAAATTTCTGCCTTTTGTCTCAAACGGGGATGAATCAAAATTCTCCCTTGATTATCAATTTCCGATTCCTGCCCGTAAAAGCTCGTAGCTGTCACATAAATCCGCCGGGCAATTTCGTTAGTCGGTAAAAGAGCGATTTTTTGTTCGATAATTTCCCACTCTTTAAGTGGAAAAATTTGAACACTTTCTCCGGTTAGACTCGTTACATAAACCTGCGAGCCGTATTTTTCTTCAATTTTTCGTCTGAAATGCGTCGGAATTTTCAACCGTCCTTTTTCATCTATTCGCGCATTATAGTTTCCGCGTAGCATTTCGTTTTTGGGGCAAGTGCTTAAAAGTTTTCCACAGGCTTAAACACTTGATGTTGGGATGAATTATTTCAATAAAAGTCCATTTTAGACCACTTTTGACCACTTCTGAATGATATTACGATTATTGACAACGCACTGTCAAGTGTTATTTCGAAAATTGCATTATTCAAGTGCTTAAAATTTAGACTTGACTTTTGGATGGTTGATGATCGTCTTCTTTGCACAAGAAAATCATCATAATCGGGGGCTGATTAGGTATGAAATTTCAAAAAATCAAATAAATTTACTCTGCAGCGACAAAGGTCAATGCCGATGTGGCATTTCTGGCATTCAAAACATTTTTCAAAAGAGGCACTACTTTATCCGCTTCGAGATAATCTTTGCCAAGCAACCGTCGGAAACGCTTTTCTTTTCGCTCATTAGTTAATTCTTTGAGCATTGCGCGGCAAAATGCTGTAACTAATTCCGGTGCGAACTGCTTCCCTGCACTCCGATGCAAATCATCAATCACTTCTTCCGAACTTCGACGGCGTTTATATGGACGGTCAGTTGTCATTGCGTCAAATGAATCTGCTAAGTTCACAATTTTGGCAATATACGGAATTTCTTTATCATATAATCCATCCGGATAACCGCGCCCGTCTAATCTTTCATGGTGATATTTGGCCGCCAGAGGCACTTCGGCGTATGGATGGTGTATTGGTGCCAAAATTTCGTAGCCGACTGACGGATGTTTGGATAGTTGAGCATTTTCGCTGGCAGTGATACGGGTTGGTGAATTGATAATGTTGCGGTCAACAACCAATTTACCGACATCATGCAAATATCCGGCAGTTTCGGCTCCTTCAACATGGTCAGCATCCCAACCAAGTTCAGCCGCAATAATTTCAGTATATTTTCCGACTCTTTCGGAATGACCTTCGGTATATTTATCTTTACAGTCAATAGCTGCGGCAAAGGCTTTTACCGTATCGTTATACGTCATTCGCAGATCATCGTAAAGATGTCGATTTTCTTCAGCCCGACGTTCCAATTCAGCCATCAAATTTCGTTGTGCGATTCCAACTCCGATGTGCCGCGCCATCGCGCAAATAATGTCTTTGTCATAACCCGAAAATGGTTCGCCTGTTGCTTTTTCGCCCAGAAAAATCACCCCAACCAATTCATCACGAATGATAAGCGGAACAACTAATTCAATCTTTTTAGTGTCAAAACTTCGGTCGTAAACCTGGAAAAACGGTAGAACTTTAGCATGCTGCACTTCGATCGGAGCCAAGCCATTGACCAAAAATTGACGTTCGTCCTCATAACAAAGCGACAAATTAAGAGGAAAATCCTCGCCTAAGCCACGCATTACCAACATATTAAGTTCGTGTCCAAAACGAGAAAATCGCGCCACCCCTCCGCGCATAATCGCCAATGAACCAAGCACTAAATGAAGCGAAGTGCGAATCATATCCTGAAAGTTTTGCTTGTGCGCTACTTCGTGACCGATTTCGGCTAAGGCTCCAAAGGTATGGATTAATTTATGTTGGTTTTCAAGCATTGTTTTTGTTGGATAGAACTAATTTGGTAGCAGTTCGACGTGGTTGGTTAATCCCAAAGTTTCAAAAAGTTCGCAAGTATCTTCATTTATTTCAGAAAATACCAGTTTTGCTCCGGCATTGGTTGCGGCATCGATCACGCCGAGCAAAATCGAAACTCCGATACTATTGACAATTTCCGTTTCCGAAAAATCTACTACCAGAGTTTTGCAACCGGCATGAATTTGACGCTGACATTCACGCTCAATACGTTCACCACTTAATTTGTTGATGTAATCTCCTGCAAAAATGGTGGCTGTTTCGCCTTCGATTGTAACGGGGATCTTGATTTCTGGATTCACTGAATGTTTTTGTAGTTTGTAACGCTAGACTTTAGAACTCGAAACTTAAAGTAAAACTTTAATATACGGTTTGTCAACCGTTTTTTTGATATTACGATAAATAATCAATAAAAAAGGACATTTAGCTAACTTTTTTAAGCAAAGTTAAACTGATGTCCTCTTATTTATTGGTTAAATTTTAGTGTGATTACTAATCCAATCTTTCAAAAATCCCTGCTGCGCCCATTCCGCCGCCGACGCACATTGTAACCATGCCATAGCGTCCAGCTGTGCGTTTGAGTTCTTGCAAAACCGTGGCAGTTAATTTCGCTCCGGTGCATCCAAGGGGATGTCCGAGAGCAACCGCACCACCATTAACATTGACTTTGGCAGGATTCATTTCCAAAACTTTCATGACAGAAAGTCCTTGTGCAGCAAATGCTTCGTTGAGTTCAATAACATCAATCTGGTCAAGGGTTAAGCCTGCTAATTTCAGAGCTTTTGGAATCGCATACACCGGACCGATGCCCATTTCTTCGGGCAAACAACCAGCAGTTGCAAACGAGACAAAACGTGCTAATGGCTTCAAGCCAAGTTCATTAGCTTTGTCCAAAGACATCACCACACAAGCCGCTGCACCATCCGACATTTGCGAAGAATTTCCTGCGGTGACAGTTCCTTTGGCGTGAAATGCAGGTTTTAATTTCGCCAAACCTTCGTAAGTTGCATCGTAACGAACGCCTTCGTCTGTTTCAAAAACGACTTCTTTTCGCAGAACACGACCTTTGGCATCCAATTCGTCAACAAAAACATTCATCGGAATGATTTCATCTTTGAATTTCCCGGCTTTTATCGCTGCTGCCGCTTTTTGATGTGATTCCAAAGAAAATTGGTCGGCTTGTTCGCGGGTAATTTCGTATTTTTTCGCCAGATTTTCAGCAGTCAACCCCATATTCAAATAATAATCGGGATAAGTTTCGGCTAAATTCGGGTTTGGACGAAACGTATTGCCGCCCATCGGAATCATTGACATTGTTTCGAGTCCGCCTGCAATAATGATTTCCGCTCCACCAGTTTTGATTCTATCTGCCGCAAGTGCAATAGTTTGCAAGCCTGATGAACAATAACGATTAACCGTCATTGCCGAAGTTTCAACTGGCAAACCTGCCAAAATCATCGCTGTCCGCGCTACGTTCATTCCCTGTTGTGCTTCGGGAAACGCGCAACCCATGATCACGTCGTCAATTTCGCTGACGTTCAAGCCTTGAACTTGGTCAACCGCGCCTTTAATTGCCGTCGCCCCCAAATCATCGGGACGAGTGTTTTTCAAAGTTCCCTTTGGTGCTTTTCCAACAGCCGTCCGCACGGCTGACACGATAACTGCTTCTTTCATAATATTTTAATTTCTATTTACTATTTCTAAACTAATGGTTTTCAATGATAATTCGTCATCTGTGCCACCACTTTCATCAAGCATAATTTGAATTGGATAACCAAGTTTTTCATTAAATTGAACATTCAATTTATCAATTTTCTTCGTGTGTTCTTTCTCAAGAAAATCAAATATTTTTTCTATTGTGTTGAAATCTTTATATCCCTCTAAATAGTTATTTCCTTTCTGCAATGATTTAGATGAAATAATCTTTGAGTTGCTTATTACGAATTCAACTGGTCTTGGGTAATTTGTTAAAAAACCACTTGCTTCAAGTTTGATTTTATATTTTTTAATATTTTGGCTTTTCCACAACTCTTTGTTTCGATTGAATTCTGCCAAATCAAATTTATTTTCACTCGAATTCGACTGTGTAACCGCTTGATTATCAGCTACTTCTGGAGTTTTCGTTGTTTGCCCGCTTGAACATGACCAATTCAAACTTAGTGATAGAATCAAAAAAGCTAAAATGAGTGAATGTTCATTCATTTTCTAAATATACAAAAAATATTCGATTTTGGCTAATAATTTTTGACTAATTTTCCCTCACCAAATTAATTTCTTCCGGTCTGGCTACAACAATCGGCACATTTTCAATCACCACATTGCTGGCATCCAATCCGTAAGCGACATCTTCGCGAATGCTGAACCAACGGCGCAAAATGTAATACGAACGCATAATGAAATTTTCTTTGGCTGGCAGATCGTTTTCGTAGCTGAGAAAAGAACTGAGCAAAACGAAACGAATATCGCCGCGAATTTTGTATTTATTTAATGCGGGATGACGACTGGTCATCTCAACTTCTTTATTTTCAAATAACTCCTTAAGGGCAAGTTCAAAGAAATAATTGATACGCGGTTCAATCCTAAACCCGAGCGTAAAGGTAATAAAATAAACATCTTCTTTAGCAATAGTTTCAACTTTGTATTTAGTTGTAAATGGGTGATCGTCCGTTTTAACATGAACAAACCAATAGACATCCGCACGTTTCGGAGTCTTTTCCAAAATTGATTGGAGTGTTTCTTTTTCCAATTTTTTCGGTGAATCTGAAGCTGTCAAATAAACCAAATGCGTTGCATATTGCGGAATCGTTTTGTCATTGCTGAATTCTTTCAAGGTTCCGAAAAATTCGTCCGTTGATTCCCAAACCGTCAGTTTCTGTCGGAGTTTTCTGCCGTTTGACCAAATCCACATAATTGAAAAAAGAATCAATCCGCCCAAAATTGAAACGTAACCGCCTGCGGGGAATTTTTCCAGATTAGCGATTAAAAAAGCAAGCTCAACAATCGTAAACAATCCAATCAAACTATATACCAAAATCGTGTTATATCGCCGCGAACGAAGGAAAACAAAGAGCAAAGAGGTTGTCATCATCATCGTCAGAGTGACGGATAATCCGTAAGCGGCTTCCATATATTTCGATTCTTTGAAATATAAAACGATAAAAATACAGCCGAACATCAAAAGCCAATTGACTTGCGGAACATAAAGCTGCCCCTTGAAATTAGTTGGATAAATAATTCGTTGACGCGACCAGAACGAAAGCCTAATCGCTTCGCCGATGAGCGTAAAACTCCCTGAAATCAAGGCTTGCGAAGCAATAATTGCTGCCAAAGTTGCAATCCCGATTCCCAACGGCAAAATCACTGTTGGAACTATCGCGTAAAATGGTGTTGTATTTTCCAACTGCGTTCCTGATTTGCTCAAAAGCCACGCTGTTTGTCCGGCATAATTCAAAAGCAAACAGATTTTGACGTAAATCCAACTGATTCTGATGTTGTGCCGACCGCAGTGCCCCATATCCGAATACAATGCTTCGGCTCCTGTTGTGCAAAGAAAGACGGCACCGAGCAACCAAAATCCGTGTGGATATTCAGCTAAAAGTTGATAGGCATAGTAGGGATTAATAGCTTTAAAAACCGACAAATCAGATGAAACTGATAACAATCCCATCGCCGCTATAAAAGTAAACCAAATCATCATCACAGGTCCGAAAAGTTTTCCGATTGCCTGTGTTCCAAATTGTTGAGCAACAAAAATCGCTACTAAAATCCCGATTACGATTGGAATTGTCGGCAAATCCGGTGAATAAATTCGCAAACCTTCGATTGCTGACGAAACGGAAATCGGCGGCGTGATAATTCCTTCGGCCAGGATAAAACTTCCGCCCAAAAGAGTTGGAAATATAATCCATTTGCCGCTGTAATTCCTGACCAATGTGTAAAGCGAAAATACCCCGCCTTCCCC
>DAORIL010000181.1:0-10371 GCA_035438525.1 Pyrinomonadaceae bacterium | reverse complement strand
TAGGAATTCTCTGCGCTCAGGCAATGGTTTTGGCAAGTCACAATACTTTTTTGATCGGAAAACACAAAGACAAAATGCGTGTGGCAGAAGCACGCGGAGTTGAGGGAGTTTTATTGGCGGAGGCAACGAAATTAAATCGAACTTTTGATGTCGTCATCGAAGCCAGCGGTTCAGAAAGTGGTTTTGCAACTGCGCTTGATTTACTTAAACCGCGGGGAAAATTGGTTTTGAAATCAACTTTTCAAGGCAAAACAAATCTCGAAATGTGGCGCGTTGTAGTTGATGAAATTACGATTGTCGGCTCGCGCTGCGGACGATTTGCTCCTGCACTTGAACTTTTGCGTGATGGAAAAGTCGATGTAGAAAGTTTTATTTCAGAAGAATACAGCCTAAATGATGGTGTTGCAGCTATCGAAAAAGCACAGCAAAAAGGCGCAATGAAAGTTTTATTGAAACCTTAAAAGATTTGCCCGCGAAATACGCGAAATACACGAAAAGAAGAAAGGAAGTTTGGGTTAAAAATTTTAGTTTCTTTAATTTTCGCGTCGTTTAGCGTATTTCGCGGGCAACATTTTTATTATTTTCAAACGCGGTCTACAATAAACTAAACACAACTTGAATGTTAAAATAAGAGCATGAAAATAGTTTCGGCAGAGGAAGCCGTCAAATTTATCAAATCAGGCGACCATATCTTTGTGCAAAGTGTGGCTGCTGCCCCGCAAACCCTAATTAAAGCAATGACTGCGCGTTCTGATGAGCTGCGAAACGTCGAAATTTATCATCTGCATACGGAAGGAGTTGCACCTTATTCCGAACCACAATATTCCGAAAGTTTTCATACTAATTCGTTTTTTATCGGGTCAAATGTGCGAAAGGCAGTGGCATTGGGCGAGGCGGATTTTATCCCTTGTTTTTTGAGCGAAGTTCCGCTTTTGATGCGGCGCGGAATAATTCCGATTGATGTCGCGCTGATTCATGTTTCTCCTCCGGATAGACACGGATATTGTTCATTGGGAACTTCGATTGATGTTACATTGGCGGGTGTTCAAACGGCCAAAACCGTAATTGCTCAGGTCAATCCAAAGATGCCGCGAACTCATGGAGACGGTTTGCTTCATGTCAGTGAAATAGATCATGCAGTCATGGTAAATGACGAAATTCACGAGCTTCCTTTGGCAAAACCGACTCCGGAAGAAATTGCGATTGGTAAATATTGTGCGGAATTAGTGGCGGATGGCGCAACAATTCAAATGGGAATCGGGGCAATTCCCAACGCAGTTCTACTTGCTCTGACCGATCACAAAGATTTAGGCGTGCATACCGAAATGTTCTCCGACGGTTTGATTCCACTACTCGAATCAGGCGTGGTCAATGGCAAAAAAAAGAAAGTTCATCCGAAAAAAGTGGTCGCAAGTTTTGTCATGGGAACGCGGAAACTCTATGATTTTATTGATGATAACCCGGAAATTGCGATGCTCGATGTGGCCTACGTTAATGATCCGGCAGTTATTCGCCGTAATCCGAAAGTAACTGCAATAAACAGCGCAATTGAGGTAGATTTGACGGGACAAGTCTGTGCGGATTCAATCGGTTCGCGGATGTATTCGGGAGTCGGCGGACAAATAGATTTTATTCGCGGAGCCTCTCTGAGCGAAGGAGGAAAACCAATCATCGCTCTGCCTTCCACCACAAACAAAGGCGAGTCGAAAATCACTCCTTTTCTCAAAGAAGGTGCAGGCGTGGTCACAACCCGCGCCAATGTTCACTGGGTTGTGACAGAATATGGTGCAGTAAATTTATATGGAAAAACCCTACGTCAACGGGCAATCGAAATGATTTCAATCGCGCACCCGGATCATCGGGAAGAACTTTCGCGTCAGGCGTATGAACGATTTAAGATTTTGTTAAAGATGCCGAGTTTCGATTAAAACGTCACACCTTCTCTGTATTCGCCCCAAACTGAGCGCAGACAATGGCTGATCTCGCCAACTGTAACATAATTCTCAACACATTCCAGGATTTTCGGCAAAAGATTTTCGTCCGATTGGGCTGATGATTTGAGATTAGCTAAAGATGTTTCGGCTTTGGCAGAATCACGCTTTTCGCGCACTGCACGAACCCTTGCGACTTGATTTTTTTCGATGGAATCATCAATCTTCAAGGTTGGAATCGTTTCATCTTCTTCGATGTGAAACTTATTAACCCCAACTACAATTTCAGTTTGATGTTCTACCGCTTTTTGATACTGATAAGCCGCTTCCTGAATCTCCCGTTGGGGAAAACCTTGCTCAATCGCTTTTAACATTCCGCCTAGATCATCAATTTTTTGAATATAATCGGTAGCTTTTTGCTCTAATTGATTAGTTAATTCTTCGATGGCATAACTGCCTGCGAGAGCATCGACAATATCTGCTACGCCTGATTCGTGGGCGATGACCTGTTGAGTTCTGAGCGCGATCCGGGCAGCATTTTCAGTTGGTAAAGACAAAGCCTCATCCATTCCGTTAGTGTGCAAACTCTGCGTCCCGCCCAAAACTGCGGCAAGTGCCTGAATGGTTGTCCGAACAACATTTACCTCAGGTTGCTGCGCGGTCAAGGTTGAACCTGCCGTTTGTGTATGAAAGCGGAGCATCATTGATTTTGCATCTTTTGCACCGAATCGTTCGCGCATAATCTTTGCCCACAAACGACGGGCAGAGCGGAATTTAGCGACTTCTTCGAGCAGATTATTATGTGAGTTAAAGAAAAACGAAAGACGCGGAGCAAAATCATCAACTTTTAATCCAACCGAAATTGCGGCATCAACATAGGCAATGCCGTCCGCCAAAGTAAAAGCGATTTCCTGAGCGGCGGTCGAGCCTGCTTCGCGGATGTGATAACCGGAAATCGAAATAGTGTTCCAATTCGGCACATCTGAGGCACAAAAAGCAAAAGTATCGGTAATTAATCTCAAACTTGGTTTGGGTGGATAAATGTAAGTTCCACGAGCAATGTATTCTTTCAAAATATCGTTTTGAATTGTGCCGTTGACCTTATCAAATGCAACGCCTTGTTTTCTGGCAACTGCTAAATATAGACATAAAAGCGTTGAAGCCGTCGCATTTATCGTCATTGAGGTTGAAACCTGATCAAGCGGAATTCCGTCTAAAAGCGTGAGCATATCATCAAGCGAATCAATAGCTACGCCAACCTTACCGACCTCGCCCATTGCCAGAGAATCATCGGAATCTAAACCAATTTGGGTTGGCAGATCAAAGGCTACCGAAAGCCCTGTTGTGCCCTGGGAAAGAAGATATTTATATCGTTTATTGGAATCCTCGGCAGTAGCAAAACCGGCATATTGCCGCATTGTCCAAAAGCGACCGCGATACATATTTTTGCGGACTCCCCGCGTATATGGATATTCGCCTGCGTTACCAATTTCGCTAAAGTCAATGTTTGTATTATTTGGATTAAAATCATTCGGCAATTCAATGCCCGAAGATGTTTGGAATTTTTCTCGTCTTTCGCTCATAGATAAAGAAAGTTTAGCTCAAACGCAAAAAAGGTAAAAGTTAGCATTACGCTTTACTTTTACCTTCTGCCTTTTATTTTTTGTCTTGCCGATTACGCCATTTGTTGTGAAATATCCGGCGTATCGGTGATGTCAATAACTACTTTGTTTTGTTTAGCTTCGTAGGCTTTGAGATCAAATTCTTTCATTTCCCAAATCAGACCGATCTTTTCTAAAACTTTGAGTTGAAGCCAATTAATATCAAATTCATACCAGGTTAAACCGTGTCGTGCCGAAGTCGGATAAGCGTGATGATTATTGTGCCAGCCTTCGCCCCAGGTTAAAAGTGCAACCCAACCATTATTTCTTGAATCTTCTTTGGTTTCAAAACGTCGCGTTCCCCACAAATGCGTGGCTGAATTAACCAGCCAGGTGCAATGCCAAGCCCAAGTCGTCCTCAAAAAGATTCCCCATAAAACCATTGAATAACCACCGATTGCAAAAAGAATAACGCCTAAAACTATGGTCGGAACGGTGTAATATTTATTCAAAAAGACGTGAACTTTATCTTTCATCAGATCCGGCGAATATCGTTTGTGAGTAGCTTCATCATTTTGCTGCGCCGCGCCTTTGAAAATCCAACCAATATGCGACCACCAGAAACCTTTTCCTATCGGTGAATGCGGATCGCTGTCGGTATCTGTAAAAGCGTGATGAATTCGATGAGATGTAACCCAGGTAATTGCGCCTGCCTGCATCGAAATAGATGCCAGAAAGGTCAGAAAATATTCAAAGCCTTTGGAAGTCTTGAATCCACGATGACTAAGCAATCGGTGATACCCGATTCCGAGTCCGAAGCTCTGGACAAACCACCACAAAAAAGCGGTAACTATTAGATTTTGCCAACTAAAAGTAAATAAAGCCAAAACTGCCAAGGCGTGATAGATAATAACTGAAAGAAGCGTGAACCATTGGGTCTTGCCTTCGTTGTTGCGTCTGAATTCGATATTATTCATATTTTGCTTCGATATTTTTAAATTGAGACTAGGGGACTGTCTTAACTAGAATGGTAACAGAATTTTTAGCCGACAATTGTAAGACTTTTGTAATAGATGTTTTAGAGTTTCTAAAGCTTTAGTTTTCGTCAGATTTTCGGAGTAGTTCCTCGTTGGGAAATAATCCTAATTTCGGATTTATACGGACATTGAATATTAGATTATTTAGAAACTTGTGGTCCTTTCCATCATTGTTTTGTCAACAAACTTCAAAATTAACCGAAAATTAACCGACTTCTAACCATTTTTATTTCCTTATTTATTTATATTAACTCCACTTGAAATAAAGTTTTCGAGATAAGAGGAGAGGATAAATGAAACATAAAAATTGGTTAATAATAATGCTGATAGTAATTGCATTATTTTCAAGTGTTGTTTTCGCTCAAAGGGATACAATCAAAGATTACTATTTATTAATGCCCCAAAAATATGACGGCTCTACTTTTGCCGAACGTGAAGAAATACTTGAGTATGTAGGAGAAACTACAATAGATATTGAAAATGGTTATATTTCGTATGTCACGCCATTGAGCGGTGAAGTATTTGAAGTAGTCTTGTTCAAAAATTCTGATGGGGAAATTTACATAGCCTACAATCAGGATTGTGATCTGGAATATAATGTGCCGACCAAATTTTATTTTCTTCATTATGATAACGGCACCTGGATTGATGTCACGAATCAAGTGATGCCGATTCCGATAAATAAGAAATATAAATATAAGCTGCCGCAAAAAGGAACAACCGTTCAGGTCACAACTGCCGGTGGAAAGAAAATGTATAACCTAATTTGGAAAAACGGAAAATTTGTCAAAGGATAAAAATATGAAAAAAAACGTCTTAATTTTATTCGCAATTTGTTTGCTGACTTTGTTGATGTCCAACGCAGTTTCAGCCCAATCATATAATCGTATCGCTGAAAAGAAAATTACGCTAACTAAAGGAAAGAAATTAATTATCAAAGGTGAAATCCGTGACAGTGACGAAATTTCGTATCAATTTAAAGCTCGCGCCGGACAAAAATTGACTATTAAAGTTATTGGCAGAGATGCAGATTTTGTCCTTTATGCGCTCCACGCTTTTGATGTCGAGCCGATTGCCGAAGATACGCAATCTTGGTCAGGGACATTGCCTAATAATGTTGATGGAAAATGTGAAATTGTTATTCATTCAAATTATAAAATAGCGGATTATCGGTTGGAAATAACGATTAAATAGTCGTTACTCCTTCCCCTTTCAAAAGAGTGCGGAGCTATTAAAATAACTGTGCACTCTTTAGTTTATTTTGAGAAATGAAAAGCTCCTATTTTCTAAGTCCGCACCTGCCTTGAACCTATTTTTAATCTCCCGGAACCGAGATTTAATCTCCCAAACGATAAGATCAAATTCCAAAACGCCAAATTTAAGATTAATCCCGCCAACTTTAATCTCCCAAATGTGAAATTTAATCTCCTTAACGCCAAGATTAATCTCCCTCACACGAAGTTTAAGACTAATCTTGGCATTTGGGAAACTAAATTTAGTCTGAGGGGAATCTGAATTTTTAACCTAAATGCTTATCTTTTGGGTATTTATAAAGAAATGGAAGGTTCGATTTCCATAATTTATCAGTGCAAATTAAATATTTCCAATATAGTTTTAATAAAGTAGAAATTTCGGTAAAATTAAGTCGATATGAAAAATAAACCGAAGCCTTATCACAAAAATGTTTCTGGAGATTTCTACGTTGAAGACGGTTGTTGTATTACTTGTATGGTTCCTGAGGTTCACGCACCGGACTTAATGAGTTTTGATGAAGATAATGCACACTGTTTTGTATCAAAACAACCTACAAACGAAAACGAAATTTATCAGGCAATTAAAGCAATTTGGGCGGCTGAGGTTGGCTGTATCCGATATGGCGGACGCGATTCTGAAATATTAAGAAGATTAGCTGAAGTCGGAGTGCCCGAAAGTTGTGATGAACAAGACACTGTCCATCACATTAAACCTCTTTTAAGAAATTACGTTTCTTTTGAGTGTTCCGAAATAAAATCCGTCTGGGAACTGGCACAACAAGCCAAAGATTATATTTTGAATCAAAATACTGAATATACCCACTACAAAGTAAGTAAAATAAGAACGGATAAATCAGGAATTACCTTCTCATTTAGTTGGTTTGAAAATAATTACCATTCAGTTTGGTTTAACCGAATTGAATCAATAAATGTTTGGTATATTTTTCATTCGCCGGAATACGAAGAATTAGGAAGTAGAGCAATTTCTTTACATTTTGACGAATGGCTGAGGAGCGATAAAAAGTTTACTCATATTGGATGGTTTACCAGTAGGACTTGGAATAAGTCTTTAGCAGAATGGCAAGCAACTCCCTTTTAATTTTGAACTTATTCATATAATTATAATATTGATATTTTGTTCTTTGTCACTGGGTCTAATATAAATAGGCAATTCTCAATTTAAAAATTCTAAAACTCCCGCAATGACTTAATTATTTCCAAAAAACAACTCAAGCTTCAAGATTTGCTTTGCGAATTAAATCATTAAAACGCGGATCGCTTCTTAAAGCATCCCATTGCGGATCAAATTTGAGATTTACAAACCAGCGTTCATGCGCTTCGTAGGATTTTTCCAGCCAATAAAAAGCCTTTTCGCTGTTACCTGCTCGCAGTGAAGTAAATGCACGGGCAAAATTATTAACAAACTGATTGGTTGGGAGTTTGTCATAAAACTCTTCCTTAAACTTCCAGACTTCTTGCCAACCGCTCTTTTCAAAAGCTAATTTTTGACTCTCAATAATTTCTTTGGGGAGAATGATCGAATCCCCTTTTTGCAGACTTTCAAAGGCTTTCGGAATTTCATTCTTCCCTTCCTGACAAATCCACAAATAAGCATAGCCATAGCCAAATTTATCATCTTGTTGAATAACTTTGGTGGATTGTTCCAGACATTCATCGTAACGTCTGGACAAATAAAATGTGGCGGCAATGTTGCTTGCAATTATCAAAGAAGTCGGGTCCAACTGTTGTGCTTGATGGGTTTGATTAAGCGACTCTTCAAACCGACCAAAGACTATTAAATATTCTCCATACCATTGCCGCGCCGTCGGATAATTTGGATTTAGTTCAATCGCCTTTTGAAATTCTTTTTCGGCTTCCGTCCAATTCCAATCGTAAAAAGCGAGTGTGTATGCTAGCGAATTATGCGCTTCGGCTAAATTAGGATTAATTTCCAAAGCTTTTTGCGCTGCTTGACGGGATTTTTCAAAAGCCTCGGCAGGTTTCATTCCGCCGTATTCGCCGTAAAGTTGAAAAGCTTCAGCCAACGCTGCGTGTGCTAAGGCAAATTTTTCATCTGATTTAACCGCATTTTGAAAGAATTCGATACTTTTGCCTAAATCATCTTTAGTGCGTTTGTTCCAATAAAAACGACCTTTTAAATAAAGTTGATAAGCTTCTTCGTTATTAGTCGCACTGCGGGCAAATAGATTTTGCTCTTCCTGATTTAGATTAACTTCCAGAGATTTAACTATCTGCGCCGAAATTGAATCTTGAATTTTGAGGAGATCGCTTTCATCTTCTTCAAAGCTATTTGCCCATAGAACCTGATTATTCGGCATTTGGACAAACTGAACGGAGATTTTCAGACGTTTACCTATCCGTTGAATCGTTCCTTCTAAAATATTTTCGACTTGTAATTTTTCGCTAATAGTTTGCGGAGAGCTAGTTTCATTAAAAGGTAAAACGGCACTGGTCGGGCGAACCGAAATCCGAGTTACTGAACCGAGTTTGGTAATCAACGAATCAGCTAAACCAATGCTCAAAAACTCGTCCTGTTTATCTTTAGTTAGATTTCTAAAAGGTAAAACAGCCAACGTTTTATTAGGTTTAAAGATAGTATTGGCTTGATTGGTAGCTGACGACTTTTCGGGTTTGCGAAATTGATAAAAGCCCAAAATAAGTAGACCGATGAGCAAAATTATTGCTCCAAAAATCCAAACATTTTGACGTTTTGGCGCAAGAGGTTTAATCGGATCTGCAATTATATTTTTATCATTATCGGCTTTAACTATTTTAACTTCGCCCTTAAAACGATAACCATGCTTAGGAACCGTTTCAATCAAAGAATCACCCAAAATTTTGCGGAGCGAGTGAATATTTATTTTGAGATTTCCCTCTTCGACAAAAGAATCTGCCCAGACTTTGTCGAGTAATTCCTGTTTGGTGAGTAAGCGATTATTATTTTCGACCAAAAAGGCCAGTAGTTCAAAAGCCTTTGGTTGCAAGGCAATCAATTCACCATTGAGACGGCAAAATTGTTTTTCTACAACATTTAGCCGAAAGTCTCCGAACTCGTAAATAGTCTTTTTATCGTTCATTTGGGGTAAAAAATAGGGTTAATTTTATTCTAACCGAAAACTAACTTAAAACTAACCACTTTTTACACAAACCGGAATAAATTTGTCGTCATGGCAACGGGCGAGTTTTAACCCCAAGGAGAAAAGATTTTTATGCGTAATTACAATTTTGGAAATATGTTCTTAGTTTTATTTTTAGTAGTTGGATTATCGATCAACTGTGCTTTTGCTCAACGCGGAGCGGATCAAAGCAAATCAACTAAACCAACCAGCCAAAACCAATCAAAAGATGAGCCGGAAGAAACCAGTTTAATTGGTAAATGGACGAGTAGCGAAGCAAAAATTGAATTCTTTGCCAATGGTTCAATGACCATCAACGGCGACAAATTCAATTACGGCGTTGTCAAAAATATTATCACCATCGAAAACAGCGAAGGACAAATGGAATTTCCCTTTACACTCAAAGGAAATACTTTAACCGTTATGGTCGAAGGGCGAAAAGTCGTCTATACGCGCAATACCAAAAATGATGAGCAAAATGAAGGCAATTCCGGCGGCGGTTCAGTTCCGCAAGAATTGGTCGGTAAATGGTGTTATCAATCAAATGTTACTTCTAACGATGGCGGCAGAATGTCGAACACTTGTTTCACCTTAAATTCAAACGGAACTTATCAATATTACAGCGAAACAAATTCCTCAAATCCCTATGGCGGAACCAGTTCGCAATCGAGCGATGCCGGACGTTGGAGCGCAACCGCAACCACATTGACTTCTTATTCAAATAGTGGTCAGACCAAAACTTTTACTTTAGAAAAACGCAATCATCCTAAAACCGGCGATCCGATGTTGATAGTTGACGGCGATGCTTTTGTCACTTTTTATCAAAAACAACCTTGGTAATTTATCCAAAAGGAGAAAACGAAAATGAAAAATCTATTACAAATATGTTTATTAATTGGTTTAAGTCTAATCGTAATCAATGTAAAAGCCCAAGGTGTCACAGCTAAAGAGATTTTAGCGCAGGCAGCCAAATCAACTTTGGATACAGAACATATCGCCACCGCCAACGGAAATGAGATAAAAGGCAGATTAACTGCCGTGAAAATGGCAAATGGACAAAATGAAGATTTACAGCAAGGATTTTTTGCCGGAATTTTGGAATTAGAGGTTAAAGGCGATTACGGAAAACTAAAAACCGGTAAATTTAACCTCTTTCTTAAATCCGAAGGAACAGAATTAAATCTTTATCTTGAAGAAAACGGGAAAATTAGCGCAATTCTGGAAGCAACTGCAAAAACGCCCGTTGGATTAATGGAAACAAAAGTAAGCAACAAACCCGAATTAGCTTTCGCGGAACTGGCAATAGATGAAAAGTCATCGCAGAACTTTTTCCAACTGACAAGACCGACAATTTTTAGCTTTTATTCGGCAAATGCCGTCCGAAGATGCAAAATTTATATCAAAATTACGCT
>DAORIL010000180.1:0-10425 GCA_035438525.1 Pyrinomonadaceae bacterium | reverse complement strand
CGGTAAATTTTGGTATCAATTTCGTTGTCATCAGGCGATTTTCCAGATTTAGTTGGGGCAAAACCGATTCCGCCTGAAATCATTTCGGACATTTCGCGGGCACCCAAATTGGAAGTCATAATGACGACTGCTTTGGAAAAATCTACACGGCGGTTGTCGCCCAACGTCAACGTTGCTTTGTCCAAAATTCCCAACAGTAATTGCCAGAGCGAATCCGAAGCCTTTTCGATTTCGTCAAACAACACAAAGGTTAATTTGGTGTCTTCGGTATGGGCTTTGTCCAGATTTTCCTGAGTCAGCATCGGAGAAGTTTCGCGGTGTCCCAAATATCCCGGAGGTGAACCGATAAGTTTGGCAATTTCGTGCGAATGTTGGAATTCGGCGCAATCAATTTTAACGACTGCATGCGGTTCTCCGAAAAGAACTTCCGCTGCCGCTTCGACCACGCGGGTTTTTCCCGAACCCGTCGGACCTAAGAAAAGCAAGGTTCCAATCGGACGAGTCGGATTATTCATTCCGGCTAGATAGATCTGGAATAGTCCGCTCATCCGGCGCACGGCGCGTTCTTGTCCGACGATGCGAGCAGAGATTTTGTCTTCAAACTCTTTAGCTCGCGGTGACTTTTGGTCAGGGTCAAGTAAAATTACTTTTTCATCTGTTGATTTCTTTTTTTCCGCTTCATTGCTCATAATCGTTTCTCCTCGCCATTCAAAACGCTGAAACTCAAATGGAAGTTTCGCATTTTCCTAACTTTATAGACGAATTTTCAAAACCGCATTTGCCAAATTTTAATTGGCAAATCTTGGTAAGTAAAGATGCTTTCAAAAATGATTTAGTTGGTTGGACTTTGGAAGTTGGGAAGGGAATTCGTCCAAAGAATTGCCGGACTGTTCTCCGAAAACAATTTCTACCCTCATATTTTGCATAAAATTAAAATTGTTGCAAGCAAAAAAACAACTTTATGTAATTGTAAATGGTTAATTGTTAATTGTTAATCGTCTATCAGCCTGATTAAAAAAAGAGGCTTCTTGATTTTACTCAAAAAGCCTCTTTTTTCAAAGAATCAGTAAATTGTTGAAAAAGGCAATTGTTTTCCAATTAACCATTTACAATTAACACTTAAATTAGTCGTAATATTCCAACCCTAAATGTGTGATCAAATCTTCACCTTTTAAATGACGAAGCGTATTTTTCAGCTTCATCAATTGGATGAAAATATCGTGCTCTGGATAGAGTCCCGGCGCAGTTTGCGGAGCTTTGAAATAGAATGAAAGCCATTCCTGCACGCCTTTCATTTTGGCACGTTTGGCTAAATCCATAAACAACGCTAAATCCAATACCAACGGTGCGGCCAGGATCGAGTCACGGCACAGAAAGTCAATTTTTATCTGCATTTTGTAGCCGAGCCATCCAAAAATATCAATGTTGTCCCAACCTTCTTTGTTATCGCCGCGCGGCGGATAATAATTGATCCGAACAACGTGGCTAAACCCTTGATACAAGTCAGGATAAACGTCAGGTTGGAAAATATGTTCGAGCACCGAAAGTTTTGATTCTTCTTTGGTTTTGAAGTTTTCGGGATCATCCAAAACTTCGCCGTCACGGTTGCCCAAAATATTAGTTGAATACCAACCTTCCAATCCCAGCATCCGTGATTTCAACCCTGGTGCGAGAATGGTTTTCATCAAAGTTTGTCCGGTTTTAAAATCTTTACCGCAAATCGGAACACCGTTATCTTCGGCTAGTTTGGTCAATGCCGGAATATCTACTGACAAATTTGGCGCACCGTTTGCGAAAGGAACACCGGCTTTGATTGCCGCATAAGCATAAATCATCGAAGGCGCAATGCGCGAATCATTATCATATAAAGCCTTTTCAAAAGATTCGATGTCTTGATGAATTTCCGATGGCTCAAGATAAATTTCGGTCGAAGCCGCCCAGACGATAACTATCCGGTCACAACCTTTTTCTTCTTTAAATTTTGCAATATCTTCGATTAACTGCTCGGCAAGCTCCATTTTATTCTTGCCGGTTTTGACATTTTCGCCCGTAATCCGTTTGACATAATTTTGTTCAAAAACGGCTTTCATCGGTTTCAATGACGAAAGTTCTTCGGTTAAGGCATTAACCAGATCTTTTTCTAAAACGCCGGCATTCATTGCGGCTTCGTAAGCGGTATCGGTAAAAATATCCCACGCGCCAAAGACGATGTCGTTCAGATCCGCTAACGGCACAAAATCTTTAATTTTGGGTGAGCGATTATCGGTTCGTTTGCCGAGTCGAATCGTTCCCATTTGGGTCAAAGAGCCAATCGGTTTGGCGATACCTTTGCGGATTGCTTCAACGCCCGCAACAAAAGTGGTGCTGACCGCACCAAGTCCAACTAATAAAATTCCAAGTTTGCCATTTGCTTCGGCAATCTCTACACCTTTTTCTACCATTTAATTGTGTCCTACTAAGTTATAAGTAAAGTTTAGAATAGAAAATGATAACTTTAGCGGTATCTTAAGGCAAACGCAGATGAGGTTTTTACAAAATTCTTACAGTTTTTACAGGAAAAAATGGTAAGGTTTGAAATCGAATCCCGAATGATTTGATACAATTTCCAAAAATAAGGCACGTTATAAATCAAGAATAAATTTTGCCCAAATAAAAAAAGGCAATTATGATGGAGAAAATTATGAGTCAAAACAATCAGGCGCCAGCATCGCCGGTCGAAACAATGTTACAGATGATGTCGGGATTTTGGGTTTCACGCGGAATTTATGTGGCCGCTAAACTTGGAATTGCCGATTACTTACAAAATGGCGAAAAAACTGCGGCTGAACTTGCCGAGGCGACCAATACCCACGCCGATTCGCTCTTTCGGGTGCTGCGAATGTTGGCAATGGTCAGGGTTTTTGAACAAAAAGACGGAGATAAATTTGCTCTAACTCCGCTTTCTGAAACTTTATTGACCGATGTGCCTTTTTCCTTGCGTCCCGGTGCTATTGCCGAAATGGGCGAAGTTCACTACGATGCGTGGGGAAACATTATGCACTCGGTCAAAACAGGCGAAATTGCTTTTGATAATCATTTTGGAATGAATGTCTGGCAATATTTTGAAACCGATTCTGAAAAAGCGCAAAATTTTAACAAATATATGGCGAGAAGTTCGGAATCGATCAGCCAAGCGATTGTTGAGGCTTACGATTTTTCCGAAACTCAAAAAATTGTTGACATTGGCGGCGGGTTAGGCGCAATGATTTCTACCGTTTTAAATGCTAATCCAAATTTATCGGGAATTTTGTTTGATGCGCCGTCAGTAGTTGAAAAGTCCAAAGAATTTTTAGCTAGTGCGGGTGTCGGCGAAAGATGCGAAACAATTGGCGGCAACTTTTTTGAATCAGTTCCAGGCGGCGGCGATCTCTACACAATGCGCTGGATCATCCACGATTGGGATGATGAAAAATCAATCACTATTCTCAAAAATATTCGCCAAGTTCTTCCTGAAAACGGCAAACTCCTGTTATTTGAAGCAGTTGTGCCTGCCAGCGGCGAACCGCATTTCAGTAAATTTATGGATTTGATTATGTTGACGATGACGGGTGGACGCGAGCGAACTGCCAAAGAATATGAAGATTTACTTGCCAAAGCCGGATTAAAAGTCACTAAAGTCATTCCGACCAATTCGTTTATGAGCATTGTTGAATCTGTTCCGGTTTAAGAATATAACCCAAAGAATATTAGCCACAAGATGCACAAAAAACACAAAATAAAGATTGCTTATTTTATTGGTTTTGTAAATTTTGTGAATCTTGTGGCTATTCTCTAGTATTATTTTAATTTTCTCAGCGCACCTTTGCGAAAATTTTTCACTCATTGCGTTCCAAAATATTAGTTTGTAACTATGCGTCAAATTTGTTTTCTATCAATGGATGACCTCGCCGGATATGTCAGTGATGATGAGCTGGCGATTGAGCCATTGCGCCAATTAGGTTGGGATGTCCAAACAATTTCGTGGCGAAATAAAACGGCGGATTGGAATGATTTTGACGCTGTAATTCTCCGCACGACCTGGGATTATCAGGAATCGCCAAACGAGTTTTTAGAGGTTTTGCAAAAAATTGATGCGTCTAAAGCGCGTCTGGAAAATCCGTTGGAAATTATTGAATGGAATTTAAGCAAACTTTATTTGCGTGAGCTTGAAAGTAAAGGCGTAAAAATCGTTCCAACAATTTGGGATGAAAAAAATGTCACGAAAGAAAAGTTTAATGAATGGTGCAATTTTTTCCAGACTGATGAAATTATTATCAAGCCTTTGATAAGCGCAACAGCCGGACATACTTATCGGTTGAGAAACTTTTTGCCGGAATTGACTGGGATTTTTGAAAATCGTCCGTTTATGGTGCAAAATTTTCTTCCAAATGTGGTTAGCGAAGGTGAATTTTCCTTATTTTATTTTGGCGAAAATTACAGTCATACGATTCTTAAAACTCCAAAAGCAAAAGATTTTCGGGTGCAGGAGGAACACGGCGGAATAATTACAGAGGTTAACCCTTCGGAAAAATTATTGGACACCGCCGAAAAAGTTTTAAGTTTAATTGATCCGCGCCCGCTTTATGCCCGAATTGATTTTGTCCGCGATGAAACGGACGAATTTTGTTTGATGGAACTGGAACTGATCGAACCCGCTTTATATTTACGAATGAACAAAAATGCCCCGCAGCTTTTTGCCAAAACTATTAACGATTGGATAAAAAAATGAGCGATTTGACTAAAATGTTTTGGAATGATTTCTGTAGTCAAAAAGGGCTTGATGCAAATATTCCGTATCAGGTTTGGTTTTTTGGCAATAGTCAAAAAATGGCAATTGAACTTGCCGAATTAGTTGTTTCGGGAAAAAAAAGTGCCACGGCAAGTTTGGTGGCAGTCAATGAAAGACAGCCTGAAAATGCTCCGGTTGATGATGGCTACAGCGTTGTGACGGACTTTGAAGGTAATCCATTGTGTATTATTCAAACTACTGAAATTCGTTTAATGCCATTTGATAAAGTTGATGCTCAATTTGCTTTTGATGAAGGTGAAGGCGACCAAACTCTTGAAAATTGGCGCGACGGGCATTGGAAATATTTTACTCAGGAAGCCTCAGAACTGGGAATTGAATTTAACGAAAAATCATTAGTTTGCTGCGAAAGATTTAAATTGTTGTATCCAATTAAATAAAACTACTCTATTCTCAACGCTATCTTAAAATACCCAACAAATGTAATTAAGTTTGGCACACTGATTGCAACTTTGAAGCGAGTTTGTATGAATTTCAGACACAATAGAGTTAAAGCTCGAACCAAGGGAGAATAAATTTATGGCAAGCACGATTTTGCAAAAGAGTTTTCATTTTTTGATTGGGAAAAGAAAAAATAAAACAATTGACGAAAAAGTTTTTGGTTCTAAAATTGGTTTAACCGCTTCGCTTTTTGGCTGTTGGCACGACTCAATCAGCCGTCCATTTACTGAAGGTAGAACTGCTTACCGCGCTTGTTTGAAGTGTGGTGCACGCAAGCCTTTTGATCCAAACACCCTGCAAACGCAAGATAAATTTTACTATCCGCCAATCATTAAAACTCTTGATATTAAATAGTTTAGTGATTAACGAAATGGTTTACAGCCATTCGTTTTCGGGTAAAATAGAGTGGGTTTCGGCTTCTATAGCATTTCTTCATACATTAGATAGTGTGAAGATTCCATTCCGAGTTTTTCATAAACTTTTTGAGCTTTTTCGTTGTCATGTTCAACATAAAGCCGGAATCCGCAGACATTGCCTTGCTCTTTTGCCGAATGTTTAATAAAGGCATATAGCGCACTGTAAATTTTGCGACCACGAAATTCCGGCAAAATATAGACGCTCTGAATCCACCAAAACCAGGAATTCCGCCAATCACTCCATTCAAAAGTGATCATCAAACCGCCCGCAATATTTCCGTCTTCTTCGGCAACAACATAAAATCCACGGTCTGATTGCTGAAAGACCGCTTCGACACCTGAGCGTAAAATGTGCGAATCAAGTGTTTTGCCTTCGGTTTCGAGTGCCATTGCCTGATTAAAATTGACCAATGCCTCTGCATCATTTTTATTTGCCAAACGGATTTGCATAAATAGATTTTGGATTTGTGATTTTGGATTTTGGATTGACGTAGTAATTTAGCAATTTAAATTCTTTTCACTTTTCACTTTTACTTGATTCATTTATTTGTAATCTGAATCAATCTTTCAAGTTTATTTTGAGCCTGCCCGCTGTCAATGGCTTGTTCTGCCATTCGGGCGGCGTGTGATAAATCTTTGGCTAAACCGCCAATATAGATCGCGGCAGCAGCGTTCATCACGACTAAACTTCGCGCTTCGTCACGGCGTTTGCTTTGCAAAACTTCCATCACAATTTTGGCACTTTCTTCGGCTGATTCAGCGTGGAGATGAGCAATGTCTCCGCGTTTCAGTCCAAAAGTTTCCGGCTCGACAGTAAAAGTTTTGAGGCGGTTTTTAGCAACTTCAGCGACTAACGTTTCGCGGGTCAGAGTAATTTCGTCCAAACCGTCTCCACCGTGGATTACCCAGGCTTTTTCTGTTCCTAACAGCGACAGAGCCTGTGCCATCGGCTCCACCAAAGATGGATGCCAAACTCCGATAATTTGTCTGGGCGCATTTGCCGGATTTGAAAGCGGACCAAGCAAATTGAGCGAAGTGCGGACTCCTAAACTGCGGCGAATATCACCCACGCGACGCAATGCAGGATGAAAATTCGGCGCAAACATAAAACAAATATTCATTCCGCTTAGGCAACTCTGGGCATTTTTCGGTTCGCTCGAAATTTTTACACCTAATCGGTCCAAAACATCTGCGCTTCCGGTTTTGCTGGTGACAGCACGGTTTCCGTGTTTGGCAACTGCTAATCCTGCTCCGGCAATAACAAATGAAGCAGCGGTTGAAATATTAAAAGTTTTAACTGAACTCGAACCCGTTCCGGCGGTATCAATAAAATTTTTATGGCGCGAAGTTATTTTGACACTTTTTTCGCGCATTATACGAGCCATTCCTGCCAACTCTTCAAAAGTTTCGCCTTTGGTTGCCAGAGCTACTAACGCTCCTGCAATCTGAGACTGATTGGCATTTTCATCAATTAAGGCGTTGAAAAATTCTGAGGCTTCATCCATTGATAGATTTTCGCCGTGCATCAGACGCACGAGAAACGGATGCAAAGGCGTGTCAGCCTTACTGTTGGTGGCAGTTTTTGGAGCGGCAAGCAGCCAGTCGGTTTTTGACATAAATCTATTATTAAGCAGGAAGGAGCAGGGAACAAGGGGCGAAATGAAAGAATCTGAAGAATTGAGTTGAAAAATAGAATTTTTCCAGATCAATTCTCCAATATCAATTCTCTCAAAGATTTAAGAAGTTTTGCAAGAGTTTTTTACCTTCCACTGTCAAAATTGATTCGGGATGAAACTGCACACCTTCAACTTTTAGAGTTCGATGACGAACTCCCATAATTAGTCCATCGGGAGTTGTGGCAGAAATTTCCAATTCAGCCGGAAATCCTTCGCGGTCAACGATTAATGAATGATAACGTCCGGCTTTGAAACGATAAGTTAACCCTGTAAAAACGCCTTTCCCGTCGTGACAAATTTCGGCGTATTTACCGTGAACCGGGATTGGCGCACGGACGACTTTTCCGCCAAAAACCTGACCAATTGCTTGGTGCCCCAAACAAACGCCTAAAATCGGTAATTTATCGGCAAAATCTTTTAGCACGTCAAGCGAAATTCCTGCATCATTTGGTGTGCCGGGACCGGGCGAAATCAAAATTCGCTCGGGTTTTAACTCATTTCTGATTTGTTCAACCGTTATTTCGTCATTTCGCCGCACGACAACATCGGCATTGAGCTCGCCTAAATACTGCACAATGTTGTAAGTAAAAGAATCGTAATTATCTATAACTAAAATCATTTTGGTTATTTTAATAAATCATCAAGGTCTTTGATTTGAAACTGCTTAGCGACATCAAAAGCAGTTCGCCCTTTTTTCTCTTTGATAGTTTTATCTGCGCCTTTGTCCAAGAGCATTTTAACAATTTCGCGCCGTTCTTCCGAAGTTACATATTTATTTCCGGCAATGTAAATCAGCGGAGTTGCTCCGTTGCTTTCTTTTCCGTTGGGGTCTGCGCCTTTGTCTAGGAGCATTTTAACTGTCGAAGATTTAATTCCGTCACCGACGCAGGCTGCCGCGAGCGGAAGAAATCCGTCTTTATCGGCGATATTTGGATTTGCACCCCGTTCCAGAAAATTTTGCACCAAATCTTCACGATTTCGGGCGACTGCCAAATATAAAACTGTTTGTCCTTGTAATTTTCCATCGCGCCCCGGAACATTAACATCGGCGTTTTTCTCTAAAAGTTTATTCAAAATTTCATCTTTATTTTTGAGCAACGCCAAATGAATCGGAGAATTTCCGTATCTATCGCGTAAATTGATGTCAGCTCGTTCTATAATTACTTTAACCGTTTTAGTTTCAACATTTTGAATGGCAAAAGTAAGTAATGATTCGCCCAGTTCATTTTGAGCATTAGGATTAATTCCGGCATCAAAAAATGCTTTCAAAATCACGACATCATCTAATTTGACTGCGCTAAAAAGTCCTGCTTCGTCAGCCGTATAACCTTTTAATTTAATCATACTTTTGGCCATATCGGGCTGCATCGGCGCATCCGGATCGGCTTTTTGGCAAGAAAATGAGAAAATCATTAGAAATAAACAAATTAGAGCCGTTTTTAATTTCATAATTTTGGTGATACGGGGACAGATCAATCTTTAGTTTATTTGTTTCAAAGCTAATAATCAACTTTTTACTTTTTCGCATTGCAAATCCAATTTCTAAAATCCAAAATCTAAAACCAAGATGGATGGAATTTTAATTATTGATAAACCAACTGATTGGACTTCGCACGATGTGGTCGGAAAACTGCGTAAAATCTTGAAAACAAAGCGCATCGGACATACAGGAACGCTTGATCCGTTTGCGACCGGAGTTCTGGTAATGCTGGTCGGACAAGCTACGCGCCTTGCTCAATTTTTGGACAAAGATGCGAAAGAATATGAAGCAGTGGTGCAGTTGGGATTTGAAACCGATACGGGCGATTTGACAGGGGAAAGGCGGGATGGTGAGATGGCGAGACAAGGTGACAGTGTGATGGAAAGTGAAATAGAACAAGTTCTTGAAAGTTTTCGTGGTCAAATTGAACAAATTCCGCCGATGTATTCTGCCAAAAAAGTTGATGGCAAGAAACTTTACGAATTGGCGCGAAAAGGAATTGAAATTGAAAGAAAAGCAGTAGCTGTAACGATTTACGAACTTGAATTGCTAGAAGAAATCCCAAATCCGAAATCCCAAATCCGAATTCGAGTGCTTTGCACCGCCGGAACTTATATCCGAACTTTAGCCGAAGACATTGGACGAAAACTTGGCACCGGCGCACATTTAACTGCGCTCAGACGCACGCGAGCAGGGAATTTTGATTTGACCAAAGCCGTTTCGATTGAACAATTACAAGAAATTGTTTTGGCGGAAAAACTCGACGATTATTTGATTCCAATGAATCAGGCTGTTTCGCATTTGCCCGAAGTCAAACTTTCTGACGAAGAGGTCAAAAAAATCCGTAATGGAATGAAGTTGCCAAGCAATCTGAACGCTGAATTGGTGCGTCTAACTGATTCAGAAAATAATTTAATCGCAATTGGTTCAGCGCACGAAAATTTTATTCGACCAAAAATCGTTTTTGTGTAAAATGGTGCTATGAAAAAGAGATATTTAGTCGCAGGTGCAATTGGTGGAGCAATCGGGGCAACTATTGCTTATAAAATGCTTAGTCGTGATAATGAGGTAAATTGGGACGAAGTTTTTGAAGACGTAATTCATTCGGAATATTCGCATTTTGTCGAAGTTGACGGAACGCGCGTTCATTTCCAGGAATTCGGCGACCGTCGCAATCCGACACTACTTTTGATTCACGGTTTTACTGCTTCGACTTATTCCTGGCACAAAGTTACGCTGGCTTTAGCTGAACGTGGGTTTCATGTGATTGCGGTCGATTTGCTCGGCTTTGGATTTTCGGGCAAGCCGAAATGGTTTGATTACACAATTACTTCACAGGCGCGGATGATTTCGCGGTTTTTGAATCGAATCGGAGTTGGTCGGGCAATCGTGGCGGGCTGTTCTTACGGTGGAGCCGTGGCGGCAACGGTGGCGTTGGATTATCCCGAATTTGTCGAAAAACTGATTTTAGTTGATGCCATCAGCAATGATGCGGTTAAGAATCGAACAGTTTTCCGTCTGGCGGGATTGCCCGGAATCGGCGAAATTGTTTCAGCGTTTTTAACCGATTCGCGCCGTTTTTCCAAA
>DAORIL010000179.1:0-10453 GCA_035438525.1 Pyrinomonadaceae bacterium | reverse complement strand
CATTCAAAAGAATTAGGGTTTGAGATCTCAAATAGAAAAGGCTTTCCAAATTTTAAAGGAAAGCCTTTTTTAACTAACTTAATGATTTTATTAGCCGAATTTCCGTGGTAGATTTCCTTTATTATCAAACACTTTCGCTTTTTCCGCCGTTCTGAAAGTGAGTGTTTTTCTTCGAAAAAAGATATTTGTAATAAATTTGCATGTTTAAATACCAAAAAATAGACTACTTAAAGTCCATATTTGGCGAGCCGAAAATACAACGTAATTTACCGAATAGAGTTTGCCTGGATTTCATCGCTTCCCACATTTCCGCCCAAGCGTGCGTGTTTATCCAGAGCCAGTTAAAACTCTTGATCGGTTTAATAATTCCGTAACGAGGCAATTCGTCTTCTTCAACAAATGTGCCGAAAAGTCTGTCCCAAAGGATGAAAATTCCAGCGTAATTTTTATCTAAATACGGATTATTGACTCCGTGATGAACGCGGTGATGCGAAGGCGTGTTGAGAAAATACTCCAGATTTCCGAGCTTCGGCACGAATTTAGTATGAATAAAGAATTGATAAATCAGGTTGAATCCGTGAGCGGCTGCCCGAATTGACAAGGGAAAACCCAAAAGTGCCATCGGCAAATAGAAGATCCAGTTGACCGAATTGCTAAACCAGCTTTGCCGCAAAGCAACACTTAAGTTGTAATGTTCGCTCGAATGATGAACAACGTGAAAATTCCACAAAAAACGCGATTCGTGCGAAAACCGATGATACCAATAATAAAAAAAATCGTCTAAAATCAAAGCCACAACCCAAACCCACCAAACATTTGGCAAGCGAATCGGCGAAATGCTGTAAAACCAATCAAAAATATAACTGTAAAAGTAGACAAATAATGCTCCCCAAAAGATGCTTACCGCTCCTAAAGCGATATTTGTAAACGTATCCGTAATCTCGTATTCATTCGCTTTTTTAATAAAATCATAAGCAAATTCTATTCCGATGGCGATAGCAAAAATTGGTATCGCTAAAGTTGTCGGATCAAAATTCATATAAAAAACCTCCTATTTAAAATTCAAAATTTTGCGACTTCAAGGTCGAAATTACGAACTTACCACACGTATAATTCAACCTACAACCTAAGAGTTAAGTCTATGCTTGTAACTTTTTTAATTTTATTATAAATTTGGAAAATGCTGATTAACGAACTATCAAAACGGACAGGCGTGTCGGCTCATACACTCCGATTTTACGAGAAGTCAGGGCTGATAAAAGGGAACCGGGATGAAAGCGTAACTTCAAATAATTATTATCATTACGACGAGCAAACGATTGAAAGACTGGAGCTTATCGGTTACGCCAAATCGGTGGGATTTACAATCGGCGAAATTGGCGAAATCATCGACGCTTGGTTTAATAATGTCTATTCAAAAGAGGAAAAACTGGCGATTCTCGATAAAAAACTCGCTTCCGTTGAACAAAAAATTGCGGATTTGAAAGAAATGACGAACAGAATTCTGCTCTACAAAGAGCATATTGAGTTAGACCTCGAATATTAGGTTAATCAAGATTTCAATGGTTCGGACAATTTTTATTTAAATTGCCGTCTGCGTTAACTGACAGAATAATAAGACAAGATAGCCAGAGCTTTAGCCAAATTGTCAAAATTAAATCAATTTCCTTATAACTTTGGCTAAAGCAAAAACGATGATTGCTGTTTCTTTGAGTTTAGCTAAAGCCTATTATTATTGTAATTACAGTTTTGTCCGCTAAAGCAGATAGCGGTTTATATTTCGACATTGGTTAAAGATCAATAATGCTCCTTCGCCCCATCAGGTAGATTTTTGTGATAGATCTTGCCGTCAGTTGCCTTAAATTCCGCAGCGTAATCTGCCAATTCGACTGCCAAAGTTCTTTCTACCATTCTTGAATGCGGACTCCCAATTGATTATCCATCAAACAAAATTCTTTGGCTCCCCAAGGGCGAAGGGTGATTACTTTCAGGTTTGGGTGAAGAAATTCAGGATGAGATTTAGAAACCTTCTCATAGATTTCCGTAATATTTTTTGTTACCAGCCTAAATTCGGGATTATGCTCTTTGGCATGAACAGCATCTTCAAAAAGATTTATCCGCAAACCGTCTCTCTCAAGCACACAAAACGGGTTGGGAGAGTTTATTTCATCATGTGTAATTTCAAAATCCAAACAGTCCACAAACATTTTCAAACCATCTGCAATATCAACATAAAAAATGTTTGGAACCAACTTCTCAAAATTCATTACTTCTTCCCCTCTTTTTAATTTCCTTGTGTTTCTAGCTACTTTGTAATTTTTCTAATGATGCTGCCCCATCAGGCACATTCCCGTGATAGACCTCATCGTTCATTTGAGAATACCCTTAATTTGAAAGTTGTGATATTTTCCATACAGTTTTGGCGGTTTTAGCCAAATTTTCTTGTCTTGATCTAACTTGATTTGCAGTCCACTCAGGATAATCAATCTGCTCTGTCATTTTATATTGACTTAGTTTATAAATCTCTTGTTTATCAAGAAAGGGTTTAGTTCCGCAATTATTATTTTTAGAAGATTCAAGAAGTGTTAAATTCCCCAATCTGTAGATATAATTTTCTTGTTCTCCTAAAGGAAAATATTGTTCCCAATCTAATGTAGGATTTTCAGGCAAAATATGTTCAATAGTTGCTGTTTCATCTTCAAAATGCCTGTCTGTTCCGGCAATTTGATTCTCTAAAGAAAAAAGAATAAAACGAGCAAGTTTCTTTTTGCCTTTTGTGTTTATTTGTTTTGTTGAAAATGAATTAACAAAAGCTTCATCATTAAGATAAATACTTCTTAATTCTTGGGCGACCTGACTAGCTTTAGTAATCTCACCGTTAAAGGTTTTTTTTGCAGTGATATGGAAAACTTGTTCTTGCTTTTTTGGGTCTAAACCACCAATTATGTTGTAACGAAAAGCGATTATCGAACAAAATTTTAGAATATCTTCAAACTCTGAATTCAATTTAAAATATGCTTCCAACAACAAAGGGTAAGGTTGCGTTACTCCAAACAACTTTAATTCATTAATTCTATTTCTTATTTCTTTATTACCCTGCCATAAATCATCATTTGGATTTTTTAGGGCAGCATAAACAGCAGCATATTTTTCTAAATTATCAAGCAATTCAAAAGTTTCTTCTTTATTTGTTACCGATTTTCTTAAAGCCTTGAAAAGTTGTTCTTTACGGACAGTTTCATAACGGGAATGCCAAAAATAGCGGAGAAAAGTCGGAAACTTATCCAAATCGGTAATTTGAATAATTCTATTCCATTGTTCTTTTGCCTGAAGCTTATCTTCATCACTTTGAGCAGTTAAAGAAAGAAGATAGTTTTTTAGCAAATCCGAGATACTTAATTCGATTCCGCGTGCATTGAGAGTTTCAAAAACCGTATAAGCATCAAGATCATTTTCAACTACAATTTGAATGAAAAGCAACTTTTCCGCCAATTGATTTTGAAGAAAATCAGCTAATTCATTACCTTTAGGATTCTCACCAAAAAGTTCTTTAATCTGTTTGTAAAAATATTCAAATGCCTTTTGCAATAATTTATTTGAAGAAGGCAATTTATGAGGATTAATCGGGTCGCGTAACTGAACTAAAAAACTTCTGTAAAATGAGTCATTATTTTCATTTAATTTGAGCTTATTTGAATACCTTAATGAAACTCCATCTTTTGACCCGATGAATTGTTCCATATACAATTCCTTACGCTCTTTGTTTTCCTCAACATCAATATTTAAGTCAATTAAATCTTGAATTCTTCTAATAATCGCAAGAGCAATAATACTAAAAGTTGCCAGACGTTGTTGACCGTCAATTATTGAGTATTGTTTTTCCTTTAGATCTTGAAGAACAATCGCTCCCATGTAATGAACACGAGTTTCTTGTTTATAAATGGATAAAATGTCTTCCCATAAATCATCCCAATTTTCTTCTTTCCATGAGTAATCACGTTGATATACTGGCACTTGGTAGCGTTTGCCATTCGTAAAAATGTCATTTAGTGCAACTGTATCAGTATCTAAAAGGTTATGTCGTGCCATAAATTTCTCCGTCTCAGATAATAAACCAAAAGCAGAAGTTCACAAAACAATAATGAACCTCTGCTTTTTCTGAAATTACCTTAAATTTAATGATGCTCCTTCGCCTTTTCAGCCCCGAATTATTTTCTCAAGTTCCTCTAATCCAACTACGTTGGCGGCGCCACCGTCTAAATAATCTAAAGTTATATTATGATGTTCCAAGTCTTTTGAGGCAACACAATCACGGACAATAATAACTTGAAAATCTCTTTGATAAGCATCTATCGCCGCCGTGCGAATGCAGGCGTGCGTGTTGACACCTGCCAGAATCAATTGATTTACATTTAATTCCTCAATCAACGATTCTAAATTTGTTCCGTAAAACATACTAAAACGCTTTTTGATTATTTCAATATCCGAATCATCGCGCACCAATTCGTCAAGAATCCGTGAACCGTGCGTATCTTTGATGAACATTCGGATATTCTCTTTCTTCATATCAATAAAAGCATCACTCAAATCGGCTTCAAACTCCTGTCGAACCCAAATCACGGGGAATCCGTTTGCTCGTGCGAAAGCGGTTAGCTGATTTATGGATGAACAAAGTCCCGCACGGATTCGCTCAAGTTCGGCGTGACCGAAACAATCATTAAGCATATCTATTACGAAAATAGCAGGACGTTTCATAATTTCCCCCAAAATATTGAAAATATAAGTTTTGCAGGAACTTACGAAGAAAATAAATTAAAAGTTCCGTTTAATGAAAAAAGACGAAGCCGAAACCTCGTCCATTCTAAACATAAATTGAGAAAGGTTTCTAATGATGCTCCTTCGCACCATCAGGAACATTACCTTGATAAATCTCGCTTCCTTTATCAACAAACTCCTTCGCCTTTTCCGTGGGTAATTGAAGCAAACTAATTCTATTTATCAAGCGGAAAATATCTTTCCTTTATAACGCCAAAATGATGAATTTGATGTGAAATGACGACAAAACCCATTGCCCCAATTGTCATTTCATAATCGTAGAATTTACAGATTGCCTCCAAAAGTTGCTGATTAAAGCTATCAAACAACGCTTTTGTGGCAACGCGAACCGCACGAAGTTCGGCGATTAATTGCTCCAACGGCAGTTCATCCGCGTTTGAATTTGCCGCCATGATATTTTCTTCATGACCTTCAGGCACAGTTCCTTCGCGGCGTGCAAAAAGAATCGCTCGGTAACACCAAATGCGTTCCCAATCGGTAAGATGCTGAACAATCTTGTTGACCGACCATTTGCCATCTTCATAAACTTTCAAGCCGATTCGATTCAGTTTGGCGATGTCTAAATCGTCAATTTGTTTGAGACTTTTATCAAAAGCGTCAGAAAGTTCGATGTCGTCAACTAGATTGACATAGCGTTCAAAATATTCGGGAAGTCGTTTAATATCTGATCGTTTCATCGTTTATTTGCTTGATCTTAGTTTATAAAACTAAGAAATCAATGATGATCGTCCACGCCTTCCGGCTTACCGTGATAAATCTCGCTTCCCGTTGCCTTAAACTCCGCAGCCTTTTCAGCCATTCCGACTGCAAGTGCTTTTTCTGCCTCTACATTCTGCTCCTTCGCGTATTCCCGGACATCCTGCGTGATTTTCATCGAGCAGAAATGCGGTCCGCACATTGAACAGAAGTGGGCGAGTTTTGCACCTTCCGCCGGAAGTGTTTCGTCGTGGAATTCTTTGGCAATAATCGGGTCTAAAGCGAGGTTGAATTGATCTTCCCAACGGAATTCAAAACGGGCTTTGGAAACGGCGTTGTCGCGGATTTGGGCGGATGGATGTCCTTTGGCTAAATCGGCGGCGTGAGCAGCGAGTTTGTAAGTGATTACGCCATCTTTGACATCTTTTTTGTTCGGCAAACCTAAGTGTTCTTTCGGCGTGACGTAGCAAAGCATCGCTGTTCCAAACCAACCGATCATTGCCGCACCGATTGCCGAAGTAATATGGTCAAAACCCGGTGCAATGTCGGTTGTCAAAGGTCCAAGCGTGTAAAAAGGAGCTTCGCCGCAAACCTCTAACTGTTTGTCCATATTCTCTTTAATCAAGTGCATCGGGACGTGACCGGGACCTTCGATCATCGTTTGGCAATCCATTTCCCAAGCGATTTTGGTCAATTCGCCAAGCGTTTCGAGTTCGGCAAATTGTGCTTCGTCATTGGCATCGGCAATTGAACCGGGACGCAATCCATCGCCCAAACTGAACGAAACATCATAAGTCCGCATAATCTCGCAAATTTCCCGAAAACGTGTGTAAAGAAAACTTTCTTCGTGATGCGCCAGACACCATTTCGCCATAATCGAGCCGCCGCGTGAGACGATTCCCGTCGTGCGTTTCGCGGTCATCGGAATATACGGCAGACGAACTCCGGCGTGAATCGTAAAATAATCTACGCCTTGTTCGGCTTGTTCGATAAGCGTGTCGCGGTAAATTTCCCACGTCAAATCTTCGGCTTTTCCGTTGACTTTTTCGAGTGCTTGATAAATTGGAACTGTGCCGATTGGAACAGGCGAATTACGCAAAATCCATTCGCGTGTGGCGTGGATATTTTTGCCGGTTGACAAATCCATCACCGTATCTGCGCCCCACAGTGTTGACCAACGCATCTTTTCGACTTCTTCCTCAATCGAAGACGTAATCGCACTGTTTCCAATATTTGCGTTAATTTTGACAAGGAAATTTCGCCCAATCGCCATCGGTTCGGATTCGGGATGATTGATGTTGTTTGGAATAATCGCCCGTCCGCGTGCGACTTCATCACGGACAAATTCGGGCGTTACAAATTTTGGAATTGCCGCACCAAAACTTTCGCCTTTGTGCTGATGATAAAGCGAACTGCGGTCATTAACTTGTTCCTGAGCCAGAGTTTCATAAGCGATTTTGCGACCCAAGTTTTCCCGAATCGCCACATATTCCATTTCGGGCGTGATGATTCCTTTTCTCGCATAGTGCATCTGCGTCACGATTTTTCCGCTTTTCGCACGAAGCGGCGGACGTTTCAACGCCGGAAATTCTTCGAGTTTTGTATGCTCTTTTAATTTCGCAATTTCTTCCGCGCCTTTGGTCAAATAACCGTTGTCCTGCGGTAAAATTTCGCGCCCGACATATTCTTCGACATCGCCGCGACTAATAATCCAATCACGCCTTAAGGTAGGCAAACCTTCGCGGACATCGCATTTGACGCTCTCATCCGTATAAACGCCGCTCGTATCATAGACACGCACCGGAGCATTTTCTTCGAGTTCATCCTGCATATTGCGGGTCGGACTCAAAGCAATTTCACGAAACGGCACATTCAGTTCGATTTTCGCATCGTTGCGCGTATCGCCGTTAGTCGTTACATAAATTTTGGTTGAATTTGGAAATTTAATTTCGTCGCTGGTTAATTCTTTTATTTCACTCATTGTTTTTCTCCCTTCGCCAGTATTATCTGTATCAGGTTTTTAGGGTAATGTTCGCTTTGAACAACTCTCAGCATTTGCTCCCCTGAAAACTTGTTTCAGTAGTTTATCAATTTGAGGTTGGAAATGCGACCTAAGGCAGAAACGCGACCGTTAGGAAGCGTGTTTCAACTTAATAAAATCAAAAACAGCAGTGGAAAAAATCCGCGTTTTTAGCATTTTAGTATGCCAAGTGGGACACACTCCTTAACAGTCGCGTTTCTGCCTTTTATGTATTAGTCTTCAATTTCAAATGGAACATCATCTTGTCCATAAAGAACGTATTCAATCGCTAATGAAACATGTCTTTCTTTCCACAAATAACGGCGACTTCCACCTCTCGACCAAATTGTTTTTTTGTTTGAAATCAACTTTAACTCCCGAAGTTTTCTGGTTGAGTAGCTTTTCGAGAAATTTATGATTAACTCAGGTTTTGTTTGAGCTGAAATTACTGCGTGAACGTGATTAGTTCGAGCATTGACAGCGTGAAGTTGGAAGTTTTTATGCTGGCAAAATTCTTCGATAGCCAGTTCAACTGATTTTCGCTGAATTTCATCAAGCAGAAACTGTTGATCTTTCATCTTTTTCTGCATCAAATTTTCGAGATTTTTATTCGGAGAAATATCAGGTGCGCCATAAACATTTTTGCGGTTGTGTGTATCAACCAAGCCTCGTTTATCGCCGTGAAGCCAAGTCCCGTAAGTCCGAAAAGTTAAAAGATAAGCAAGCGGAAAAATATTATCGTCCCAATCATTATCAAACATAATTATAGAAAAGGGGGCGATTCAAAGGCAGAAACGCGACTGTTAAGGAGCGTGTTCCAAGTTTAAGAATTAAAGATGTTAATTTTCAGCTATAACCGGAGTGGCAAATCGTGTGACACGCTCCCTCACGGTCGCGTTTCTGCCTGTGTCCGAAACAACCCTCAGCTTCCCGCTGAAAACTTTTGCTTAATTGAATCTTACAAATTGAAATGGTTATGAGCAAATAAATATTACATAAAAAGATATTCGGCATGTTGAACTACACGAACTCCTTCAATCTCTTTGTCCCAATACATTACAGAAATTTTTCCGTCTTGTGATGCAACAATAGCAAAAGAGTCCTTTTGGTCATAAACAAACTGCGCGGCTGATTGATGTCTTGTTCCACCCAAGTCAGCAAGTTCTTTTTTTGTTTCTTCGGTATTTTCAAAGGGTTCATTAATAGTAACTTTTTGTGGCTTATTATCAACATTTATAGGTTTAATCTTTGCCCCAAATGCAAGTAGGTTAAACTCTTCTGTAATAATTGTTGCTCCATCTACAGCAGTAAGTTGTCCTAGCAAAGATAGTTTTTCTTCAATAACACTATCAATATAAAATTCAACTGGTTCACATAATTCTTCTCTAACATTTGTATTTTCTTTATAAAAAATACTTCTTCCTATTGATGTATAATGAGATTTAGGAGCAAAAATAGAGTTTTCTTGAATAGATTCTGTTAATACAAGTTCATCCTTAGCAATTAATAATGTTCCTCCGTGTTTATGTTGTTTCATTTTCAAAATTATATTTCCTACAATTTTTTGAAAATTTATAACTTTAAAGAGTTCTTTTTTATTCTTAATAATAGTTTCTAAATCTAAGCCTAAATATTTATCAATATACTTATCTGAAAATAAATGTTGAAAATCTGAACTTCTAAAAGCAGCTTTTGAAAAATTTAATAAAAACAAGTTATTTGGCGAAGTCATTTCGGATAAAGAGAAAGGTGTTTCAATAATGAGTTGTCCAGGTGCTGAAACGTTTATTTTAATGCTTATATTGTCAAAGTGCTTTTTTCCAAATGCCCAAATAATAGGATTCTCATTTTGACTAGTCCATACATACATTTCTTGTTTAGGATTCTGTAAAGCAGGTGCTAATTTAGGCAAACTCTCAAGAACAATAGGGCGTTTAAAAACATAAAGGTCTTTTAGACTATCTAAAATAAATTCATTTGTAGAATCTAAGATATTCAAATCTGGAACTATTTTGATAGAAAAATCATGAAAAAGACCTTCTTCTTTTTGTAAACTACTACTAAATATTACTTCAATAATCTTCGCAAAATTTTCTAGTTTTAGTGAAGATAGTAACTCTGAAATCTCCTTGAATGCCACATTTCCATTTGGGAATAACACTGAATTCTCATCATTTCTTTTTTGAAGAGAATTTAGATATTTTTCGTAAATTTCCTTAATTATTTCTAGATTTAAATCAAATATTTTTTGCATTGCTAGTTGTAAAAATTATCAACTCGCCTAACTTATGAAAAGGCACAGCATTGTAAGCCAAAGTAATATCCTCTTTGGCAATTCCGTCTTCGATTAGTTTGCGGACGATTTCGGCATCGGGTTTATTTTAGAGTAAAAACTTATCTAAGCAAAGACTTCTTGATATGAAGACCTGCCTTGTCACCAAAGGTGACGAACAATATAGCGTAGCGAGAATCGCTACGTCCGCCAGAGGAAACATGCCGTCTCTGAAGGAGACGAACATCAACGGTTGAATGTTCGACACTTTCAGTGTCGGATTGAATGTTTATAAGTTCGTAGGGATTCGCTTTGCTTCTCCCTACGCTATGTTGTTTGTCTCCGTTGGAGACTTTTTTAGCCAATTTTCTGCCGAAAATTTTTTGATTCAATAAATTTAAGTCTTTACAATTTCTTAATGATTTTCCACCCAAAATCAATTATTATCGGCGGATATGCAAAGCCGATTCGCCAAATTTTATCTTGTTACGGTTATTTTTTTGAGTTTTTCCGCCAATGTTTTTCCGCAAAACGCTTCTCTTGAAACAATCTATTCCGAAGCGATGAAAGCCTATAATTCTAAAGATTACAAAGTTTCCGCCGATAAATTCCGCTTGGTTTTTCAAAGT
>DAORIL010000178.1:0-10454 GCA_035438525.1 Pyrinomonadaceae bacterium | reverse complement strand
GCCAACCCCAGAAAAACAACGTAATTTAGCAGTTGCCCATTTGAAACTTGGCGATGCGCTGATGGATGTTGATAATTATCACGATGCATTGGAAAATTATCAAACCTCAGTCAGCACTTTTTCCGAACTGGTTTCAGTCGATAAAGATAATGCGACCAGAATCCGCGAACTCTGTTTGGGATACAGCCGCATTGCCATTGTCTATAATCGTTTAGAGCAGTATGAAAAAGCGGCAGAATTTAATCTAAAAGCCATCGAACAGCAAAAACGAATTGCTGTTGCTGATACTCAAAATGTGCAGATTTTTCTTGATATTGCTACAACTTATCAAAATTTAGCAGGCAATTATTTGGAATTGAACAAACTCGATGCGGCACTTGAAAACAACCGTCAAGCAATAAAAATTTACACCGAAACTTTAGCCAAAAATCCAGATAATTCACAAGCGCAAGGTAATTTTGGCGGGGCATACATCACCCTTGCCGAAATTTTAACGGAGAAAGGCGATTTAACCGGTGCGCTCGAAACTTATCAAAAAGCTCTGCAAATTCTCGAATCCGAATCCATTCGCAGTTCACAAATGCGCTCTTTAGCCTATACATATCAAGGCATTGCGGAGATTTATCAAAAAAATAAGCGTTTTGACGAAGCAAAAGTTTGGTATCAAAAAAGCCTTGCAGTTTGGGAAGATTTGCGGAAAAAAGGTCAAATAACGTCCGAGTATTCGGCCAAATTTGACGAAATCAAAGAATTGATCGAAAAATGTGAAAGACGAAATTAAATTTTTAATTTAGGCGTTTTGATGTTTTCTATTCGACTTTAACTTAAATTTTCACCTATTCAAAACCTATAATTTAACAAAAAAGCGCGTAAAATATTGGCTAAAGTGTTTTGTGCTTTTCGTTTTTTCGTCATTTCTTAGTATAATGCGTAAGTTTGTTAGGAAAATAAGCGAGAGGCAACCTGAGACTTAACGAGTGAATCAAAGTTTGCGTAATCTGCAAACATCCTGAACTTGTTTTGAATAATAAAAAAAAGGGATAATTTTTTTGAATCTGAAGTTTAGATATGGATTAGGCTTTGTAGCTTTTCAGAATCTTGCAAACAATTATAAGGAAATGGCTTTATGCAAATTTTTCGCACTTTAGGACTTGTATTACTGAGTTTTATTTTTTCAATCAGCGCGGTCGAAGCCAACGTCGGCAATGCCGCTAAAAGCAGTCCCAAGACCGAAACCGTAACTCAACAACAGTTAATTGAAAGCGTTGATATCCAAGGCAATCGTCGTTTGCGTGATGATGACTTGCTTTATTACATCAAAACTCGCCCCGGCGATGTTTATAATGCCCAACAACTTGAACGCGATTTGAAAGAATTGCTCTCGCTTAACTTTTTTGACAAAACCAAAACCCGTGTTTTGACCGAAGAAGGTCCACGCGGCGGAGTCAACGTCATTTTTGAAGTCGCTGAACTTCCGATTATTCGTGATTTACAATTCCAAGGTGCAAAAGCCTTACAAGAATCCGATATTTTGAAAAAATTCCGTGAAGACCGGGTCGGAATTTCAAAAGAAGCAACTTTTAATCCGGTCAATGTGCAAAAAGCAAACCGCGTCATTCGTGAGTTATTAGCTTCCAAAGGCTATCCGAACGCCAAAGTCGAAGTCAAAAGAGAAGAAGTTTCGGCAACTTCAATTGCTTTAACTTTTGTGGTTGACCAAGGAAATCGCTCGCGAATTGTTGAAATTGAGTTTGAAGGAAACGAACATTTCAAGAGTAGCGAACTGCGGAATGCTTTGGAATTAGTTAAAAAAACCGGACTGATTGCCCGGGTCAAAGGGATGGACATTCTGGATCTTCGCAAACTGCAATATGATTTGCAGAAAAATGTGCGGGAATATATGTTCTCCAAAGGTTATTTCCAAGCCCGAATCGGTGAACCGCAAGTTGTCGGACTTGGCTATAAAAAAACCAGTCTGCTTCCTTTTATTGCTCTTCCGCTAATTAGTTCAAAAGATGATACTTTGAAAATTATTGTTCCTGTTACTGAAGGCAAAATTTTCAGAGTCGGAGAGTTAAAGGTCGAAGGTAACTCAATCTTTTCCGAACAACAGATCTTATCTTTTGTTGGATTGCAAAAAGGCGAAATCGCCGATGGAAAAAGATTGCGGAAAGCACTTTCCGAAGATTTACCGAAGATCTATGGTTCACAAGGATTTGTTCTCTTTAGCGCAGAGCCGGAACCGGAATTTAAGGAAAACTCCGCCAATCCCAAAGAAGGAATTGTTGATGTCAAAATTGCTATTGATGAGGGCAAACAATTCAGATTGCGACGGTTAGAATTTACGGGAAATACTTTTACCCGTGATCGTGTGTTGCGTCGCGAAATGTTGGTCAACGAAGGCGATATTTATAACCAGATCGGACTTGAAAGATCAGTTCTGCGCCTCAATCAAACCGGATATTTTGATCCGATTGATAAAGATAAAGACGTCGAAATCCGCACAGATGAAGAACAAGGCGATGTTGATCTGATTTTGAAGGTCAAAGAAAAAGGACGGCAACAAATTCAATTTAACGGTGGTGTTTCAGGCATCGGCGGTTCGTTCTTCGGGTTACAATATTCGACCAATAACTTGCTTGGACGCGGAGAAACCTTAGCCATTGATTTTGGTTTTGGTAATCGGCAAAAGAATTTCCAATTTTCATTCCAGGAACCATATTTCAGAGATCGCCCAATTACCATTGGTTTTTCGTTGTTTGGTTCATCTGCCAAGTTCTTTGGCGAAGGAACTTTTCTTTCGCAAAATACTGATGCAATTCTTGGCGGCTTAAGCCAAAACGGTGCGCTTTTAACCAACGAGGAAAATTTGTTCACGCAAACCACCTATGGTGCTTCCGTTTTTGCGACTGCTCCGCTTTCGGAATTATTTTTCAAAAAGAAAGCCTGGACGCAGTTTTCACGAGTTGGTCTGACCTATCAATATTCAGCCACCACCATCAAAGACCCGCCAGTTAACAGTAGCGGTGATGCAAGTAAAGTAATTCCGATTATTTTCGCTCAACCGAATATTACGACCAGTCGTGTAACCGGTAGTTTTGTTTATGATACCCGGGAAGTTGCGTCGAATGGGATTGATACTTTAAGAGGAAAATCTATCTCTGCTGCTATAGCATTTTCAGGTTTAGGCGGAGATGTTAGAACCTATCAACCAAGTATTACTTATACCCAGTTTATTCCGGTTCGACGAAAACGTTCCCCAAATGCTGAAGTTTTTGGTTTTAGAATTCAAGCCGGAACAATCGGTAGTTTTTCAATAACCGATAAAATTAGAAATTCAAATTCGCTTTCGTTTATTAACGGTATTCCTTTTTACGAACGTTATTTTATGGGTAGTGAAAATGATATTCGCGGATATGAAACCCGGGCACTTGGTCCGATTGCTCCGATTGAAGCTTATATTACAACTAAGAACGTAGTAGTTGCGACCAATTTTAGCGGAACTCCGGTTGAGTCAGGTGATGTTAATGCGGCTCAAAAGGCTTTATTAGTTAGTTTGGGAACATTTACCGGAGCCAGCGGAGCAAATTCATTCTTGACCAGTCAAAATAGCCGCGTTATCGGCGGTGACACCCAAATTTTGGGGAATTTTGAATATCGAATTCCTATTTTTGGTCCAGCTGTTTTGGCTGCCTTTGCCGATATTGGAACGGTCTTTAACCGAAGTAAAGGAGCTAATCAATCAATCAGCAGTAGTTTTCTACGGGATGATTTACTTTTGGGACCTAGTAATCTTAATATTTACAGTCTTTTGAAGGCTTCTTCAACAACCAATTATCAAACAGGTTTTAGTGGAGGATATTTGATCAGAAACGGTGCACCTTTGACTGCTACTCAATATGCAAGTGATTATTGCAATCTTGATAGTAATAATGACGGTGTGTTTAATGAGTGTCCGTTCATACTTCCGCCGAATGTTTCGGAGGTTTTCTTACGTGGTGATGCACAAACCAACACTTTGATTAAGGTTAATGACAGTAAGTTTTCTAAATTCGGAGATTTTGCTTCGAGTGTTGGTTTAGAATTAAGAGTTCAAGTTCCGATTGTTAATGTTCCGTTTCGGCTGATTTACTATTACAATCCAAATGTCAGATCCATAGATATTAGTGGATTCTCATATCCGATTGCAAAGCAAAAAGGATTCCGTTTTACAGTTGGAAGAACTTTTTAATCGGGTATTACGGAACTGTCAGCATTGCTTCCAAATTATTGGGAAAACCGAAAATTTGTTGAAATATAACGATATAATAAGAATTAAAGATATGAAACGCAACGATAAACTAAGCAAGCTAAATACAAAAAAGAAAAGAGACTTTCGTCTATATAATGAGAAAACCCTACTAGGTTTCTTTTCACTCACTATTTTGATGCTCGCGACTATTTGCACATTTTTTCTCAATACTGTTCAGGCAGATTCAACCAATCTTAAAATTGCCTCAGTGTCATCTCAAGAGTTTGTGGTGGCAGATGATCCGGTGACGGGGTGTCCTGATGGATACTCAGCACTTGGCGGAGTGATTACCTCTAATCCGACTGCTGGTGTCATTAACAGCCGGGTAGTAGTTTTTGCCCGAGGAACTGATGGAGCTGTCTATTATCAAATTTCAGCAGGTTTTCCATTCTCAGGGTGGAGAAGTCTAGGGGGCGGCACTAGCGGTGCTCCAATGTCAATTGTTATCGGGACAACTTTGTATGTCGAAGTAGTTGGAACTGATGGGAATCGTTATTATAAATCAACTATTGACGGATCAACTTATAGTGACTGGACAAAGGGAACTGTTGGAGCAACAACTACACCAAACGCTATTTTAAGTTCAGTTAGCTATACTTTTGTCAGAGGGGCATCAGGAAGCAGCCCTAATCTGTGTGCCTTATTGGTTACTAATGTTACTCCAACTCCAACTGTTCCAACACCCACCCCAACCGGAACACCAGATACAGTTACTGGCTGTCCGGCTGGTTATACGGCGCTTGGTGGCGTTGTTAATTCTGTTCCTACCGCCAATGTAATTAGTGGTCGGGTAAACGTTTTTGTAAGAGCAACTAGCGGGGAGATTTATTTTCAATATTCAAGCGGCGGTGCTTTTTCGGGTTGGAATAATTTAGGCGGAACTGCTACTACTGCTCCGGTTTCGGCTGTCATTGGTTCCAGTGTTTATGTTGAAACTACTTTCGCGGATGGGAATCGCTATTATAAGTCATCTCCTGACGGACTAGGTTTTACTAATTGGATTAAGGGAACAATTGGAGGCTTTACCACTTCAAATGTTATCTTAGGCACAACAAACTACAATTTTGTTAGCGGGTTATCAGGTAGTAGTCCAAATCTTTGCGCTTTGATAACTCTTGGTGTTGCGCCAACTCCAACGGCGACTCCGACCCCGACTCCAACGACAACACCAACACCAACCGGAACAACGGATACGGTTACCGGCTGTCCAGCTGGTTATACGGCGCTTGGCGGTGTTGTAACGCTTGCACCAACGACAGGTGTAGTAAATGGGCGGGTAGTAGCTTTTGCCAGAGGAAGTGATGGAGCCATTTATTATCAGTATTCAAGTAATTTAACTTTCTCCGGTTGGAATAGTTTAGGTGGAAATACCGCTTCTTCTCCAATGACTGTGTTAAACAATGGGACTTTGTATGTGGAAGTCATAGGAACGGATAATAATCGTTACTATAAATCAACTACGGATGGAGTAACCTTTTCAGCCTGGACACAAGGAACGTTTGGAGCAACCACAACTTCAAGTGCTATTTTAGGGACAACCGGATATACCTTTGTTAATGGTTCGACAGGAACCAGTCCGAATCTTTGTGCATTGATAACAGGTAGTGTGACCCCAACCCCAACCCCAACTCCGACTGCTACACCAAATGCTTCAACCGGATGTTCCGCCGATTATATATCACTAGGTGGTTTTATTACTTCGGATCCAACGACAAGCGTGTTTAATAATAAAGTTTACGTCTTTGCCAGAGGAACTGACGGGGCAATTTACTATCAATATACAGTTGGTAGTGCTTTCTCAGGTTGGAACAGTTTGGGAGGGGCTACTAATGCTAATCCAATGTCTATTGTGACTAGCGGAACGCTCTATGTCGAGGTTGTCGGAACGGATAGTAATCCATATTATAAATCATCAACTGATGGAACGACCTTTTCAAATTGGACAGCAGGCACCAAAAGTGCTACGACCAATTCAGTATCAGTCTTTGGCGGTAAGACTTATACTTTTGTTAGGGGAGCAAACAATACTCCTCATTTATGTGTGAAAATCCAGTAGCTAAAAGAGAGTTTGTTTAATTCCATTGGCTAATAAAAAGCCAGCGATTTATAGTAAAAACAGATTTCTAAAAAAACAAGTTTTTTAGAAGTTTATAGACAACAGTTTTGAAAAATATTGTTTCAAATGGTAGCGTCAAATTGAGGGAGCTTTTGACAAAGCCTTTTACAAGTTTAAGGAGTATTACAAAAATAATGAGAATGATTCGTGTATTTGCCGTTAGCGTCTTTTTGGCGGCTCTTTTGTCAATATCAGCTATTGCCCAAACTGCACCTGCAGCGGGTAAAATTGCAGTTATAAATACATATCTTTTTGGTGAAGATAAGACTGGGATTACTAAATATATCAATGCGGTAAATGCATTGAATACTGAATTCAAGCCGCTTGATGCAGAACTGCAAACAATGGTTACCAGATACCAGGCTCTGGTTAAAGAAATTCAAACTTTGAGTGACCAAGCTGCTGCCAATGGAGGAAAAGTTCCAATTGATCCAAAGGCTGCACAAGCTAAAGTTGATGAAAAAGAAAAATTAGAGCGTGACATCAAATTTAAGCAAGAGGATGCAAAATCACGGTTCGAAAAACGCCAGCAAGCTGTTCTAGGACCGGTTTTGCAAGATATTTACAAAGCAGTGCAAGAGTTTTCTGACCAAAAAGGTTATCTGATGATTCTTGATATTAGCAAAATGGCGGATGCGGATATTATTATGGCTTTAGATAAAAAAGCCGACGTGACTAAAGATTTTATAGTTTTTTATAATGCACGTCCTGCTACTACTGCCACCACTGCAACGCCTAAGTAAAAGGTTTTGAGACATTTAAAATAAAAGGTCGGAAGAAACTGTTCTCTTCTGACCTTTGGATTATTCGAGTAGGAGAATTGTTCAGAATGAATAAAATTAGTCCGGTTATTATAACTGTGTTTATTGTAGCTATGTTTGCAGTTTCGGCATTTGCCCAAGTTCCTGCAGCATCGAAAATTGGTTTGATTAATACCAATGCTTTTTATGATGAAAAAGTTGGTATTACAAAATTGGTTACTGCTAATAAACAGTTAAATACCGAATTTGCACCCCAAATTAAAGCACTAGAGGATGGCAGCGTCAAACTTCAAGGAATTGCCAAAGAACTTGAAACTATGCGTGGACAGCCGCAAGCAACGTTTAATCAAGTTGCTTATAACACCAAACAAGATGAAGGCGAACGGCTTCAACGTGAACTTAGTTATAAAAAAACCGAGTTGGAGTCTGCCATTAACAAACGTCGGGACGTTTTAGTTGCTCCGATTAGTCAGGATATTGGTAAGGCAATAGACGAGTTTGGAAAGAAAAACGGCTATACTGCAATTTTTGACATCGGTAAGTTAGATGAAGCTGGTGCAGTTCTTTTCGTTGCCGAAACTGCTGACATAACTAAAGAATTTGTTACTTTTTATAATGCACGTCCGGCTACTCCGGCTACTGCTCCTAAATAAATCTCTGTAAAATTTATAATCAGAAGTTAGTTGAATTGATTTCGGCTAGCTTCTGATTTCTTTATTTTGTATTCTATTTGCTTATGAGCGTATATGACATCGGGCAGATTCAGGAGATCTTGCCGCACCGATACCCTTTTTTATTAGTTGATAAAATCATCGAACTTGACCCGCGAGTCAGAATTGTCGGGGTTAAACAAGTTACGATGAATGAATATTTTTTCCAAGGTCATTTTCCGGGTGCACCTGTCATGCCGGGTGTTCTGCAAATTGAAGCGCTCGCGCAAGTTGGTGCAATTTTAGCTCTTCGAGAATTTGAAGATCGGGACAATAAAATTCCGTTTTTTAGCGGTATCGAGTATGCAAAGTTTCGTCGCCCGGTGGTTCCCGGAGACACTTTAATCCTTGAGGTAACAGCAATTCGGATTGGCAGCAAAGTGCAAAAAATGCGTGGTGAAGCCAAAGTTGACGGAAAAATTACTGCCGAAGCTGAAATTATGTGCATTATTGGGGATCGAAAATGACCTTTATCCATCCGACTGCACTCGTCAGTCCAAATGCAAAAATCGGCGAAGATTGTTATATTGGTGCGTTTTCTATCATTGGTGATGAAGTTGAGATTGGAAATAATGTTCGGCTCGATTCTCACGTTGTAGTTGACGGCAAAACTTTTATTGACGAAGCAACGCACGTTTTTCCCTTTGTTTCTATTGGTTTAGCTCCGCAAGATTTGAAATACGGCGGAGAAATAACCGAAACTCGGATCGGTCAACGCAATCAGATTCGTGAATTTGTGACAATTCATCGCGGAACTGTCAACGGCGGCGGATTAACTCAAATCGGTGATGATAATTTGTTGATGGCGCAGGCACATGTCGCCCACGATTGTCAGCTCGGGAACGAAATCATCATGGCAAACGCTGCCACTCTCGCCGGCCACGTTACGATTTACGACAAAGCTAGCGTTGGCGCCTATTCCGGCGTTCATCAATTCTGCCGGGTCGGTCGCGAAGCCTTTGTCGGCGGATATTCAGTAGTGGTCAAAGACGCGCTCCCTTTTGCAATTTCACAAGGCAATCACGCTAAATGTTACGGCTTAAATCGAGTCGGGCTAAAGCGCAAAGGTTATCCCAAAGAGACTATCGAAAAACTCCATCACGCCTATCATCTTTTACTTTCTTCAAAACTCAATACTTCGCAAGCCATCGAAAAAATTCGGGAAGATATTTCTGCTTGTGCGGAAGTTGATTATTTGGTTGAGTTTATTGAAGGTTCGAGTCGCGGGGTTGTGAAATAAGGGTATAAAGGGCTTAGGAGCGTCAGGGGTTATGTCGGTTGTTAGTTATCAAGATTTATTAGTATGGCAAAGAGCAGTGGATTATGTCGTTTTTTGCTATGAGATAACAGCAAATTTTCCCAAAGAAGTATATGGTTTAACTTCTCAATTAAGACGTTCAGCGGTTTCAATTCCTTCTAATATTGCCGAAGGTCACGGAAGAAATACAAGAGGCGAGTATATTCAATTTTTAGGAATTGCCAGAGGTTCACTCAAAGAATCCGAAACCCAAATAATCTTAGCCTCACGATTAAAATATATCTCAAATGAAGCATCCCAAAATGTTTTATTGAAAAGTAAAGAAGTTGGAATCCTTTTAGGAAAATTGATTAATTCATTAAAGGAAAAATCGTAATCACTTATGCCCATAAACCCTTATCCCCCAAAAACATTCGGACTCATTGCGGGAAATGGCAATTTTCCTTTTTTAGTTCTCAACGGTGCTAAAAAAGCAGGGCAAAAATTAGTTGTTGCCGCCATTCGTGAAGAAACCGATAAACGTATCGAGGAAGTTGCCGATAAAGTTATCTGGGTTGGGATTGGACAGCTCGGGAAAATGATAAAGTTTTTCAAATCGGAAGGGGTTGAAAAAGCTATCATGGCGGGACAAGTTAAGCACGTTCAAATATTTAGCGGAGCCTTGCCGGATTTGCGAATGCTGAAAATGCTCTATAATTTACCTCGCCGCAATACTGATTCGTTAATTGGCGGAGTTGCCAACGAACTTGCCAAAGATGGTATTGAACTAATTGATTCGACTTATTTTATCCAGGATCAGCTTGCTCAGGAAGGAGTTTTATCAAAGCGCAAACCCGATTCAAACGAACAGGGAAATATCGAATACGGGCTCAAAATTGCCAATGAAATTGCACGGCTTGATTTAGGACAAACGATTGTAGTGCGGGCAAAGGCGTGCGTAGCAATTGAAGCGATGGAAGGGACGGATGCCACCATCAAACGCGCTGGGGAGCTTGCCAAAGGTAAACTAACGGTCGTTAAAGTTGCTAAACCTAATCAGGATATGCGGTTTGATGTTCCAGTGGTCGGTGTTCCAACTATTAAAACGATGATTGAAGCCGGCGCAACTTGCCTATGTTTGACTCCTAACAAAACTCTGATGTTTGACCGCGAAGAAATGCTCAAACTTGCCAATGAACATAAAATTTGTGTCATTGGGCAACAATAAATTTTCAAAATTATTTAAGGATATAAAATTAACCACAAAAAGCACAAAATATAGAATATGTGAATCAATAGTAGAAATTTAGTAAAAGTAAAGCAAAGGTCAATTTGCCTA
>DAORIL010000177.1:0-10489 GCA_035438525.1 Pyrinomonadaceae bacterium | reverse complement strand
AAAACAAAAAAGGTTAGTTTTCATCTTGCTGGCGAAAACTAACCTTTTTACTTTTTACTTTTTACTTTTTACTTCTCGTTTAGTTTTTCCTCTGCCATTTTTTTGATAATTCTTTCGGTTATGTCGGGAACTACTTCCCAAGCGATGTTGGTGACCGCTTTATCCGAAAGTCTTTCTACTACTTGTTGGACGATCAATTCAATCATTTCAGGCGAAAGTTCTCCGCTCTTGACGGATTCAGTTGTAGTAGGTGAATGAAGCTGTGTTACTTCTGCTGAATCTTCCGTTTCTAATTCATCTTCACTTTCGTCAAAATCCAATTCAATTGGCGGAAGTTCCAAAGGATTTGCTTCATCCAATTGGAGAACCGAAGCAACTTCGGGCAACGGCATTTCGTCATCCGTTTCTGCCACAGGAACTTCATCCGGTGTTGTATCTTCCATGTCTGAAGATTCGGTTTCCGGTTCGTCAATTGTGCTTTCAGCTTCAACTGCTTCGGGTATAGTTTCTTCCTCTGCAACAGTTTCCGTAGTTTCGATTGGATACTCGGAAACTGTTTCAATAGAATCGCTCACTGTTTCATCTGCATTTGGAGCAACTGAATTTATCAGTTCAAAATCTTTAATATCATCTGAGCTCAAAGGTTGAGTAGCTGAATAATCATTGACAGGTTCAAAGGCAGGTTTAGTTTCAAATTTTTGAGACTCATCAAAAGCAAAGCTGCTCGGCTGATTTGCCTCAATCATTTCATCATCATAACCTGTATCGGAATACTGAACGGTCGTCACACTTTCCACTTCAGTTTTTTCCATCCTTAATGTGTCGTCATAAGGATTTACTGCTTGATTAATAGGCGGCAGTTCGACAGTTACATCATCACTTTGCGGCAAATCAACAGTTGCTTCTGCGGAATTAAGCAAAACCGTCACTTTATTAACCAGTTGACGAATTGACTGAAACGGCTTGGTCAGAAAATCATCTGCTCCGACTCGTTTAGCCTCTTCTTCGTCAAAGGGTTCAAATGAACCAACTAAAAGGATGACCGGAGTTTGGCTATTTTCCCCGTTCTCCCTAATTTTCTCGCAAAGTTGATAACCGGTTAATCCCGGCATATTAACATCTGCCATCACTAAATCAGGGGAGACTTCGAGAAATTTCTCCAATGCCGTATCACCGTCGCCAACCGAAATCACTTCGATTCCTTCGTCGGCAAAAGTTAGATTAACTACTTTCTGAATTGTAACCGAATCATCTGCAAGCAGTAGTTTGCGTTTTGACACGAGAGTTCCGCTCCTTGTTTATGTAACTACTGAAAATCTTGATTTTCTTTTGGAAAAAAAACCTACGCTTTGAAAACTAACATTCGTTAAACAATACGTCAAGAAAAGTCTTCATTTATTAGGTAATTTGACTAATCTTTTCTCACAAACATTTGTAACATTACTTGTAATTGCGAGGCGGTAAATGGCTTAGGTAGAAAAGCTACTGCACCGGCAGCAAAACTTTCTGAAGAAAGTCTTGGGTTTTGTTCAGCCGTCATCATAATAACCGGAATCTTCATCAGACGCTTTTCCGACTGCATATGCCGGACCAGCTCAGTGCCTTGAATATAAGGCATTACCACGTCAAAAATTGCTGCCACAAAATTTTGCCCTGAAGTGAGCAGTTTGTAGGCTTCGCGACCATCTCTGGCTGTCGATGCGATAAATCCTTCCTTCTCAACTATAGCTTTTACCAAACGAAGAATCGCAGGGTCATCGTCTGCTATCAAAATATGAGCCTGCCCGTTGGTTTTCTCTTCAATCATATCAAAAAATTCAATTCTATTTTATCAGACATTTGTCGGTTTTCACGAATCTAAAGCGAGTGTTGCTGCTAATTTTATCGCTGTTTTCATACTTGAGCAATCTGCGATATTTTTTCCTGCAATCTCAAAAGCTGTTCCGTGATCCACCGAAGTCCTAATTATCGGCAATCCCAAAGTAACATTAACTGACTCGCCAAACGACAAACATTTGACCGCGATTGTTGCCTGATCATGGTAACACGCCACCACTGCATCAAATTCCCCACGATAGGCTCTTAGAAAAATGGTATCGGGAGAATATGCGCCCGTAACATTTATCCCAAATTCTTTTTGGCACTCTTCAATCGCGGGAGTAATTTCGAGAGCCTCTTGATTCCCGAAAATTCCATCTTCAGAAGCATGCGGATTTAATCCAGCAACAGCAATCTTAACATCTTTTTTGAGAAGTTTGGTTAATTCCTTATACGTAAATTTAATCAGATCAACAAGTTTATCTTTTTTAACCAAATCAATTGCCTCCAGAAGCGAAACGTGGGTTGAAAGCAAAACGACCCGCAATTTTTCGGCGAAAAAAGACATTGCAAAATCATGAGTATTGGTCAGTTTTGCCAACATCTCCGTATGACCGGGAAAGTTGTAACCACCCATTGCCAATGACTTTTTGTTAATCGGAGCGGTAGTAATTGCCTCAATTTTATTTTCCAAGCAAAGACCAACCGCTGTTTCAATATATTCCCCAGCGGCTTTTCCAGCAATTCCTGATTCTTTTCCGAGTTCAATGGGTTGGGTTAAGTTTGCTAAATCGTAAATTATTGGTTTAGCTGAATTTGAAGGAATTTCTTCCCCTTTTTTAATTACCTCAAAATCAATTTTCAAACCTAGATCGTCGGCAGATTTGAATAAAAAGTTTGCATCACCAATTAAGACCGGCAGACATATTTCCAAAATAGATTGGTCAGTAATGGCTTTGAGACTAATTTCCGCACCAATTCCAGCCACATCACCGATAGTTATGCCAATGCGTGGAGGACACTTTTTCTCAACACTTCGAGAATCGGTCATTTTGTAGTTTTAGAAGCTTTTTTAGTAGCTGAGCCGCCGTCTTCCGAACGGTCTTCAGCCTTGAACATATACTTGATATTATGTTTTAACAACAGCAAATTTGGGGCATCCTTACGATTTATTTTCAGTGCATCCCGGTCATACCATTCAATTGTTCCCGTTATTTCTTCTCCGTCCTGGAGAACAATCACCATATTAGTATGAGAATCTATTTGCTTTTTGTAATAAAAAATCTCGGCACTTGTATCAACCGGAGGAGGTCCTTTTTTTCTACCGGCATCATCGTTAAATTGTTGACGAGAATATGATTGATTTCTATCTCTGTAATAATCTCTCTCACTCATACTGTCACGCTCCTTTCATTTAACATCAGCATGGCTTGTTTTTTATCAACTATAGAGTCATTTCAGCGCATAGCTGTTTGAGTATAGCTAAAACTAATCAACTTGACGACGTTTAAAGGTCGGAATCTCAAAATCCTCTTCCAAAGTATTTTCGGGTTGCCTAAAAGTTGGTGTCACCTGATAAGTAGAAACAGCCCGCGCTTCGGTATAAGAATTATCAGGCATTGCTAATTGGGCTTGATTATCAAATCCGGTTGCGATAACCGTAATTTTCACTTCATCCCCCCGCTCTTCGTCAAATACAGTTCCGAAAATAATATTTGAGTCCTCGTGCGCTTCTTCTTGAATTAAGGAGATTGCCTTTTCAATTTCGTCAAGCGGCATATCTTTTGAGCCGGTGATGTTAATTAATGCTCCTTTTGCCCCTTTGATAGAATTTTCTTCCAACAATTTTGAGTCAATCGCAGCTTTCATCGCTTTAACAGCGGCTTCTTCCCCTCTGGCACGTCCAACTCCCATCAAGGCTACGCCCATTCCTCTCATTACCGATTTAACATCAGCAAAATCAAGATTGATCATTCCTGGAATCGTTATAAGATCACTAATGCCCTGCACTGCCTGGAGTAAAATATCGTCAGCCCGTTGAAAGGCTTCCATAATGGTTATTTTTTCCTCAACCTCTTTCAATTTAGAATTAGGAATCGTAATGATCGTATCAACACAACCGCGTAATTCTGCCAGCCCTTGTTCGGCTTGCATCATTCGCTTTTTCCCTTCGACGGTGAACGGTTTGGTAACAACCGCAACAGTCAAGGCTCCGATTTCGATGGCTAACGAAGCAATTACGGGAGCTGCCCCGGTTCCGGTTCCGCCGCCTAATCCGGTAGTCACAAAAACCATATCCGAATCTTCTAAAACATCCAAGATTTTTTCGTGGTCTTCGAGTGCTGCATCGCGGCCGATGGAGGGATCTGCGCCTGCGCCGAGTCCGCGAGTTAATCGACTTCCAAGTTGGATTTTGATGGGTGCTTTAGAATGTTCCAGAGCTTGGACATCGGTATTAGCGACAATGAACTCAACCCCTTTAATTCCTGCCTCAATCATTCGGTTGACTGCATTACTTCCGCCTCCGCCGACACCAATCACTTTAATTCTTGCCCCCGTAATTGGTGGTTCATCAATAAACATTTTGATTCCGTTTTTATTCATTTGAAGATCGTCAATAGACATTATTTTCGAGTTCCTTTCTACTAATTTTAAGCAAAACTACCTGTGATGAAACCGAGAATACTGTTTGTGTGTATTTTAACAATATATTGTGCCTACGGCGAAACAGCATACAACGATTTGCGTCTAAAAGCTAGTCTGAAATGTGAATTTCGTGTTAAATCACCTAAATTTACCGCGAAAATTTTCAAACCATTGTGCAACTCTTTGTGTTGGCGATTTTCCCCCATGAGACTCGCGAAGTTGTGAGCGCATTGATGAAAAAGCCAGTCCGCAAGTAACCGCCCACTCAGGGCTTTCAATCTCATCAATTAAACCACTAAAGTTTGCCCTGTCGGGTATTCCGATCCGGGTCGGAGCATCAAAAACCTGTTCTGCAATTTCAACTGTTCCATGAACCATCGAACCGCCCCCGGTCAGAATAACCCCACTCGAAATTTGACCTTTGACCCGATGCACTTCTTCGGCAATATGGTGCAATAATTCAATGGCTCGGGGCTGCATAATATCGCACAAAATTTCCTTGGTTAATTGACGGGTTTCGTTCCTTCCAACCGGCGTAATTTCGATAATTTCCTGTCGCGCTTCCGGGTGAAGCAAGAATCCCGCAACACAACCGAATCGATGTTTAATTTTTTCTGCTTCGGGAATGGAAACACGGAGCCCAACCGCGATGTCTTTAGTAAAATGCATCCCGCCAAAAGGAAAAACTGCAGTATGTTGCACGGCTCCGCGCCCGAAAATCATCAACGAAGTAATTTCATCACCAATATTGACAATGGCACATCCATATTCTTTGTCATCATCGGTCAGAACACTTTCCGCCGCTGCTAACGGTTCGAGAATCATTTTTTCAATTTCCAAACCTGAGCGATGCACGGCTTTCACGATATTTTGTCTGCCTGCACTGGGACTGGTAATCACATGAACTCGACTTTCCAAACGTGCCCCTGTCATTCCGATCGGTTCAACAATTCCGTCCTGTCCGTCAATGATAAATTCCTGTGGCAGACGATCAACGATTTCCCAACCTGCCGGAAGCTGCATCGCACTGGCAGATTCGACGGCTCTTTCGACATCTTCGGCGTTAATTTCTCTTCCTGCACCGGCAACTGCGACAACTCCCTGTTTATTCTCACCCCGAAGATGCTCGCCGGAAAGATTGATGGTTGCTAACTGCACCTCAACTCCACTGACTCGTTCGGCTTCTTCAACAGCTTTCTTGATGGATTCGACAACTGTGTCAGTCGTGGTCACAACACCGCGCCGAAGTCCGCGTGAGAGGCTTTGACCAAAGCCGATAATGCTCATTACCCCATCTTCCGCATGTTCGCCAATGACGCAACGAACTTTGCTTGTTCCAATATCCAAACCAACTGCTATTTCACTATGTGTCATATTGATTTTCGACCTTTGACTGTCAGACTAACTATTTCTATATTTCGCCACTACATTTCCACCGTGTGAAATCAAAGATTCAATAGATTCGCCTTTACCTTGAATAACCGTTAAAGCACTCTGTAAACGCTTGCCATAATCTTCTTTACCTAAAAAAATTGAAATTGTTTTTCCTGAATCATCGACAAGTGCCTGAGCATCTTGTAAATCACTCAAATCTAATACTGTTACTCGATTAGTAATACCAAGATTTTGCCATTCGTCTTGCACTTTCAACAAAAGTTTAATGCGCTCACGATTATCTTTTTGAGCTTTTTCCGATTTTGTTTCATCCCAACCTTTCAGAATAAATGGTGCACGAGAATCGTTTTTTTCAGCTTTTGCCACAATTAATGCATCATCATCAACCAGAAAATCCCCTGTATTCAGTCGGACAACTGCCCGTGGAACCCGTTCATCGATCCGAACTAAAATCCCATCCGGCAAAACCCGGGTCACGACCGCGGTTTTAACAAAATTCAGCTTTTCAACATCGGCTTTGATCTGTTCAAGTTCAGCGTTCCAAACACCGTTTTGCTCGGTGCGACCGCGAACAATTTTTTTAACCTCATCCTCAGAAACTCGCGTATTTCCACGAATTTCGATCTTTTTGACATCAAAAAAGGATGAAGCCGTCACAGTTTGATAACCTTTGAAAATCAGAAAGCCCAGCCCAGTTAGAATTGCCAAAATAAAAACTAGCGGCACTAAAACATTGAAAACATTTCCCGAATTACCTTTTGTTTTTCGAGACGAAATTGCCGTCCGCCGACGTCTTGGTTTAACTACAGCTTTATTAAGAGTGGTTGTCCTTTTAATGTTGCGTTTTCTAGTTGCCATATTTCAATTTTCGGTTTAGGAAGTTGCGAAAGTTTAGAGAGTTGGGGAAGATAAAACTTTTTCCTTTAACACTTCCCAAACTTTACCCTTCCTTTAATGCTTCCAAAAACTTTTCGGAAAGAGTTGTCACCGTTCCAGCCCCAAGGGTAATGAGCAAATCACCTTCTTGAAGGCTCGGTAAAACTTTTTCGACTGCGCTCTCAATATCGCCGATATATTGGGCGTTTTTATGCCCGTAAAGTTTAATATTTTCGGTCAAAATTTCAGCACTGATTCCTTCGATCGGAGATTCGCTGGCAGCATAAATGTCCAAGACAAAAAGCAGATCGGCATTATTAAAAGCCAAAGCAAATTCGTTCATCAATTCCTGTGTCCGGGTGTAACGATGCGGCTGAAAAACCACCACTGTTCGCTTACCACCTGAACCGCGTTTGGCAGCATCCAAAGTTGCCAAAATTTCAGTCGGGTGATGTCCGTAATCATCAACAATCGTTATGCCTTTTGCCTCACCTTTGAATTGAAAACGGCGATTTGCATTTTTGAAGGTCGTAAAGGCTTCGGCAATTTTTTCAAATGGAATGTCAAGTTCCAATGCAACAGCAGTTGCAGCTAAAGCATTATAAATATTGTGTTTACCTGGGACAGGCAAGGTCATTTGACCCAATACTTCATTTCCCTTTTGCACCGTAAAAGTGGTTCCAAATCCTTCGTTATAAACAATATCCTGTGCTGAAACATCTGCTTGAGCAGTCATTCCGTAAGTGACTCGACGGCGTTTGATGCGCGGAATAATCAATTGCACATTCGGATCATCCAAACACAAAATTGCCGCGCCATAAAAAGGAACCTTGTTGATGAAATCGGTAAAACATTGAACGACATCTTCCATTCCTTTATATGATTCCATATGTTCTTTATCAATGTTTGTAACCACCGCTACAGTTGGATACAACATTAAAAAAGAACGGTCGGATTCGTCAGCCTCGGTGACGAACCAATCACTTTGTCCAAGTCTCGCATTTGAACCCAAAGTATCAACCACGCCACCCACAACTGTCGTCGGATCAAATCCGGCGTGCCCCAAAATTGTTGCAACCATTGAAGTCGTCGAAGTTTTGCCGTGTGTTCCGGCAACTGCAACTGCGTATGGCTTGAGCGTCATCAATTCCGCCAACATTTCGGCACGCGGAATAATCGGAATTCCCTTTTCTTTTGCTTCTATAATTTCGGGATTGTCTTCCTTTGCCGCCGAAGTATAGACAACAACCTGTGCATCACCGACATTTTCTGCCCGATGACCTTCGTAAATTTTTGCGCCGAACAATTCCAAGCGGTCGGTATTACGCGATTTTTTCAAGTCTGAACCCGAAACCTGAAAGCCAAGATTGCATAGCACTTCGGCGATACCGCTCATCCCGATACCGCCAATGCCAATAAAATGAACTCTTTTAACGTATCTAAACATTTTCGTTAGTGGTCAGTGGTCAGTGGTTAGTGGTCAGGAGTTTACTGAAGTTACCCACGACTTTCTGACAATTTCTCAATAATCTCTACCGCTTTTTCTGCCGCGTCCGCTTTGGCCAAACTTTTTGCATTGCGTTCCATTTCAGTAATTTTTTCCGGCGAATTTATCAAACCTTCAATTTCTTTCGCTAAACTTTCACCGGTTAGATTAGCTTGTAAAATCATTATTGCTGCACCGGCATTTTGAAAGGCTTCAGCATTTTTGCGCTGATGATCGTCGGCGGCGGTTGGCAGCGGAATCATAATTCCAACTTTTCCGGCGGCGGCAAGTTCCGCACAAGTTGTTGCACCCGCACGACATACAACCAAATCGGCTCTAGCAAATTCTGAAACCATATCCGTAATGTAACGGCGAATATCGGCTTGCCAATTTGCGTCCTTGTAACCTTTTTCTATTTTTTCAAAATCAAGTTCGCCCGTTTGGTGAACGATATTTAATTTATCTTTCGGCAAATGTTTGAGCGCATCAACCATTGCCAAATTGATAGCTCGTGCGCCTTGCGAACCGCCGAATATTAGCAAATTCACTTTTTCACTGCGTTCTTTCGGCTGAACTTCAAAAAACTCTTTTCGCACCGGATTTCCAGTTACCACGCCTTTTTTCGGGAAGAATTTTAGCGATTCTTCAAAGGTCAAAGCAGCTTTATCAACAAATCTTGCTAATTGGCGATTGGTAAAGCCCGGCAAAGCGTTTGAATCCATTACCAAGGTCGGAATTTTCATCAAACTCGCCATCAAAAGAACAGGTCCCGTCACATATCCGCCTGCGCCAACCACTACATCAGGCTTAAAATCTTTCAATAACTTTCGCGCTTCCAAAAAACTTTTCGGCAAAACCAATAAACCTTTTAATTTGCCGACTAATCCGACATTTTTTAATCCGGCTGAATCAATCGTCGAAAGTTCAAATCCATTTTGCGGAACAAGTTTGGTTTCCAAACCTTTAGCCGTTCCGACAAAACGAATCGTCGAATTTGCATCGCGTCGCAAAACTTCTTTGGCAACGGCAATCGCCGGATAAATATGTCCGCCTGTTCCTCCGGCGGCAAACAAAACCTTCATTTCAATCCAAGTTTGCTACGTCTTTTTCGACGCGGTTTTTCTTCATCGTCCGCTTTGCTTCCAACCGAAACAAAGCCTGCATATTGTGAAATATTTAACAAAATCCCGACTGCCCCCAATGTCACCAAAATCGAAGAACCGCCATATGAAATAAACGGAAGCGGAATTCCTTTGGCAGGCACAATCGAAAGCACAACGCTAATATTAAAAAGTGCTTGAACGATCAAGCCCGTAATAATTCCAATGCCGAGTAACATTCCGAATCTATCGGGAGCCATCAAAGCTGCCCGTGTTCCGCGCCACAAAAGCAATCCAAAAGCAACCACGACTGCCAAAGTTCCGATCAAGCCAAGTTCTTCTCCGACCACTGCAAAAATAAAATCAGAATATGGATACGGCAAATAGAAAAGTTTTTGTTGCCCTTTGGCAAATCCTTCCCCGATAATTCCGCCGGAACCAATCGCGTAGAGTCCCTGCACAACCTGATAAGCTGAGCCGTCCGCGTTTTCCCAAGGATTCAAAAAAGCCATCAACCGCGCCATTCGCCATGGAGCCAAAATCAGTGCGGCAACTCCGATCAACAATAGTGACGCACCGACTGCTGCAAAATGCAAAATCTTGGCACCCGCCGCAAAATAGTCCGCCACAAAAATCGCACACAAAACAATAGTTGTGCCTAAATCCGGCTCAAGTATTATCAAACCGCCAATCACGCCCAAAACCAACAAACAAGGAAAAACCGTCTCCTTCAATTCGCCCACTGATTTCTCATTTTTAGTGAGAAAATAAGCCAGAAATATTGGCAACACAACCTTGGCAATTTCCGAAGGTTGAAAAGACATTCCGGGAACTCTGATCCAACGCCGTGCGCCATTTATCGCCGGAAATCCAAAAACGGTTAAAAGTAAAAGGCACGTCACGCCGACCAACCCGTAAACAATCACCTTATTATTAAAAATCCGATAATCAAGTTTTGAAACGGCATACATTACCGCTAAACCTGCTAAAGTAAACCCGAATTGTTTAAAAAAATAAGCAAACTGAGTCGCACCTTCGGGATTGTCTGCCGTTTCCTTAAGCGAAATCATTGCCGAAGCCGAATAGACCATTACCGAGCCAAATAGTGCAAGACTCGCGGCAATTGCAAACATAAACCAATCTATTCTCAGTTTTTTAGCCATAATTT
>DAORIL010000176.1:0-10498 GCA_035438525.1 Pyrinomonadaceae bacterium | reverse complement strand
TTTCGTTTCCGGTTGGCGGAGGAAGAGTTATCGAAGGATGGGATGAAGCGTTACAAAAACTACGGGTTGGCGACCACGCAACTTTAATTATTCCGCCGTCAATCGGCTATGGTGCAGAAGGCGCAGGCGGTGTAATTCCGCCAAATGCAACACTTATTTTTATCATTGAAGTTTTGGGCGTTAAATAATCCCGGAGCATTATTTATGAAACATTTCTTTCTTAAAATATTAAGTATTTTGCTTGTGCTGATTCCAATGAGCATTGCGGCGCAATCAGCTAAAACCGTGACAATTAAAGGAGTTCTGAAAAACTTTGGAAATCAGCCGATAGTTGAAGACCTTTCCGATATGCAGTATCTGTTACCGCCAACTGCGGAAAGAATGATAATTCCCAAAGAAGACGGCAGTTTTCAGATTACTTTCAAATTAATGAGTCCGAATTATTTTCGTCTGGGAAGAAATATTTTATACCTTTCGCCCGGTGATAATTTGGTTGTCAGCATTGATCAAAAAACTCCTCTTACCGCTGATTTCAAAGGAAAAGGAAGCATTGCCAATACTTATCTGAAAGCTACGCCGTTTCCGAAAGCAGGTTCGTATATGGAAGCAGGCAAAAATGCCAAGCCGACTGCCAAAGAAACCGTTGATTTAATACTTGAAACGGCTCAATTGAAGAAAAAAGAACTCGACAATTTGAAAGGTGTTTCGCCTGAATTCAAACGTCTGGAAGCTGCCCGTATCAAAGCCGACACGATCAACAGTCTTTTGGGCGGACGAATTACTTTTTACCGACCAAAAATTTCGGCAGATGCTCTGAAAGTTTATGAGACCGAATATCAAACTTTGTCGGAAACCGAAATAAATAAACTCAACAAAGATTTCGTGGATTTTTCTTTGATGAAAATTGTCGTTTATCGGGATATTGCAGAAGGTTTAGTAAAATTTTCATCAAAGAAAGTTGATGCTCAAAAGATTGCAGATTGGTCGAAAGCAAGTTCTTTGGTTAGTGCAATCGGCAAAATAAGCGATAAAAACGAACTTAAAAAATTCACGTCTGAGATTTCGGCAATAAAAACTATTCAATATCGTGATGCCCTTCAGCAACGATTAGACGATTTACTAAAATTTGGCAAAGGTGATACGGCGATAGATTTTACCGCAGTTGATCTAAAGGGGAATCCCGTAAATTTGGCTAATCTGAAAGGAAAAGTGATTTATCTTGACCTTTGGGCAACGTGGTGCGGACCTTGTTTACAAGAAATGCCTTATTTTGAAAAGTTGAAAGAAAAATACAAAGATAATAATAATATCGCTTTTGTCTCACTTTCGATTGATGACGATACCGATCTTTGGCAAAAAAATGTCAGTAAACGAAATGCAGACGGAATTCAATGGCTGATTAGCCGCAATAAACTGCTTGATTATGATGTCGTCGGAATTCCGCGAACGATAATTATTGATAAATCTTTCAAAGTTGCGAATCTCAATGCTCCGGTTCCTTCGGCAAAAGAGACTGAAAAGATGATTGAGGAACTTTTGAAGTAAAGTTAAGTAGAGAAAATTTGCCCGCGAATAAACGCAAATTGACGCGAATATTTCGATAGTTGTCATTCATTGGCGAAGATTCGCGCAAATTTGCGGGGTTTAACTCTTTTTCCAAATTCAATGAAGCATTTTTGAATATTTATTGATAATCTCCCAAGTCGTTTTATCGCTATCAAATACTGTGTTCAATCCTTGTTCTTCCATCGGCGGATCGCCCATATAATCGTCACCTTTTTTCCAAAAGATTTGCCCTTTGGTTGGACGCGAAGTGCCTCCGAATGCCCAGAAATTTGCTCCCGCGAGAGCTCCGTTTGATTTGGCACTTTCAGAGACAAAGGCAAACATTTTTGAGTAATAATCGTCACGAAAAGAGGTGGAAGAATGGATGTCAAAAGATTGCCCATTGCGTGGCAAACCGAATTCTTCGATAACCAGAGGTTTATTCAGTTTTTTTGCAACGGCAAGATGTTCATTAACATAATTTGTAGCTTTTTCAACTACATTTGAATAACCTTCGGCGATTTTGTCGTCCTTAAACCATCCCCAATTTTTTGCCCAAACGTGAATCGTCAAATAATCCACATTTGTATCGCGGTGGATTTCTTCGAAGAGCGGCATATTTTCCGTTCCCATCAAACCTTCGTGTCCGAGCGTGACCAGATGGTTTTTATCTTTGGCTTTGATCATTGCCGAAACATCTGCAATCCATTTTTTGTAAGTTTCATTTGAGGTGGGACGCATCGGACGCGGTTCGTTGGCAAGTTCCCAAGCCATAATCGCCGGATCATTGATATATTTTTTCTTGGTGATTTTATTCGTGCGGTTCAAAATCAGATTAACTTGTTCATTATAAGCCGTTTTGCAAGGCTCACAGCCGTAAAATTTGCTAACTATATCGCGTTGTTCGTCCCAAGTCAGTTTGCGCGTTTCCTGATCTTTCGGGACAAGATTGTTCCAGATCAGATATTGCTGAAAACCGCCGCTCCATTCCCAGTTATTGCTAAAAAAAACGATGGCTTTTAAATTTCGTTTGCCCATTTCAGCCAGAATTATGTCTAAACCATCTAACATTTCGACGTTGAATTTTCCTTGAACAGGCTGCAACGCCGGACCAACCCGCGTCACGCCGTTTATCAACCCGGAACCTTCCGCACCAGCCATAATTCGCAGATTGGTCACTCCGTTCGCCTTCAAAAAATCGAGTTCCTTGCGAAGCCGTTCGATCCCGCGTTTTTTATCTTTTTCCAAGCCTAAGAGCGTTCCATACCAATAATTTGTGCCGATAAAATAATACGATTTTTCGCCAATGTAGAATTGATGATCTTTGACTTTTACAAAAGGCGATTGGGCAAAATTGCCAAGCGAAAATATTGTGAATAAGACAATTAGGAATGAAATTTTTTTGATATTCATTAGTTTTTGTTTTTAGTTAAATTGTGAGGCATCGGTTCAAAACAAATCATCAAACTTTATTTCAATTTCGGGAAAAGCAACTAAATTAAAGACATCGCCGCTTCGATAAGTTCGTTTTGCTCCGTAGCCGTCAGCATTTGGTTCGCGGTAATCTTCGAGAGTTTCATTTTGCAGATTGAGTAAAAGATATTGCTCAATTCCATTGCGTGAATATGCTTGGGCTTTGGCATCACGATCATACGCCAAGGTCGTATCCGAAATTTCCATTATTAAAAAAATATCCGTTGGAGTCGGATGATTTTCAAGATATTTTTTGCGCGGAGGTTTTGCCAAAACAATGTCGGGTTCAGGTTCAGAAAAATTATCTAAAATAATCGGATTTTGAGAGCGAACATCAACATTTTTACCAAACTTCTCTCTGAATAATTGTGCAATTCCTTCATTAAAATAAACGTGTTTTGGTCCTTTAGGCATTAATTCAATAATCTCCCCATTGAGTAATTCTATGCGGTCGTTTTCGGTGTAAACTCCGGCTTCAATCATTCGGTCATATTCGGAAACCGTGATTAAATGATGCTTTACGCCATTTGTTGGGGGGACTATTCTTTCTAAGACAGCGGACATATTTATACCTCTGCACGATTTTACAAGAATTTCGGGAAAATATCTAAATCTTTCTGAATTTGGCGATGCGCCGTTAATTGGGTAAAGTTAAAAGTAACTTTATGAATATTCTTTCGCTGGAAAATGTCAGTAAAAATTACGGTATTAAACCTCTCTTTGAAGGTGTCACTATTGGTTTGGAGGATTCTGACAAAATCGGGATCATCGGTGCGAATGGTTCGGGCAAAACGACTTTTCTGCGCGTGATTGCCGGAACAGAAACGCCTGATACGGGAAAAGTTACTCGCGCCAACGGAAAAACTCTGGCATATTTGGCGCAGAATCCGCCGATTGACGAAGAATCAACTGTGTTGGAAACAATTTTTGCGGCGAGTTCCGGTATCATGAAAACGATTCAGGATTACGAAACAGCTTGCCACGATTTGGCAGTTGAATATACAGAAGAAAAACTCGAAAGAGTGTCCGAATTACAGCACGAACTGGAAATTAACGGCGGTTGGGAAATTGAAACAAATGCTAAAAATGTTCTGACAAAACTTGGAATTTTTGATACTTCAGCGCAGATGAAAACTCTGTCGGGCGGACAGCGCAAACGGGTTGCACTCGCGCACGAACTTATTTTTAAGCCTGACATTTTGATTCTGGATGAACCGACCAATCATTTGGACGCGGACACAATTGAATGGCTCGAAGAATATCTGAGACGATATTCTGGCGCACTCCTTCTTGTCACGCATGACCGATATTTTCTTGATCGTGTGACGAATCGGATTTTTGAAATTGATCGTGAGGGAATTCAAGCATTTGCCGGGAATTACGCTTATTATCTGGAGAAAAAAGAAGAACAGGACACACTTCGCGCCACCGAAGGTCATAAACGTGAACAGTTGATTAAAAAAGAACTGGCGTGGCTTCGGCGCGGGGCAAAAGCGCGAACCCGCAAATCAAAACATCGGATCAATGCCGCTTACGATTTAATGGCGCAACCTAAAGAAAAAGCCAAAGCCGAAATTGATATTGCAATTGGCTCAAAGCGTCTCGGAACGAAAATTATCGAGATAGATAATGTTTCCAAATCTTACGATGGACGTAAATTGATCGATGATTTTTCGTATTTGCTTAAACGGGATGATCGAATCGGTATCATCGGCGAAAACGGTTCGGGCAAAACGACGCTTTTAGAAATTATTACCAATCGAATCAAGCCGGATTCGGGTGAAATCGAAATTGGGCAAACCGTTCATGTTGGTTATTACGATCAGGAAAGCCGCGCATTGAACGAAGAACAGCGCGTAATTGATTACATCAAAGAAGTTGCCGAATATGTGACAACTGTTGACGGCAATCAAATTACAGCCGGACAGATGCTCGAAAAGTTTCTTTTTACTCCGGCGGCGCAGTATTCATTCATCGCTAATCTTTCGGGCGGAGAACGTCGGAGGCTTTATCTTTTGCGGATTTTGATGGCACAGCCGAATGTTTTGCTTTTAGACGAACCGACCAATGATTTGGATATTCCGACGCTGATTGCGCTCGAAGAATATCTGGACGATTTTGGCGGAGCGTTAATCGTTGTCAGCCACGACCGATATTTTCTAGATAGAACAATTGAGACGATTTTCAAATTTGAAACAGGCGGAAAACTGCGCGAATTTCCCGGTGATTATTCAGCTTATCTGGAAATTATCGAACGCGAAGAATCGGAGAAAAAAACAGAAACCAACAAAGCAGAAACACGCAGGTCAGCAACTGTGTCAGAGGTTGAAAAGCCAAAATCAATCAAACTTTCATTCAAAGAAAAGCGCGAGCTGGAAGAATTAGAAACAAATATTCCTAAAACCGAAAAACGTTTGGCTGAGATTGAAAACGAATTGATTCAATTTGCGACCGATTCGTTTAAACTAAACGCACTCGTCAGCGAACAACAAAAACTAAACGAACAACTTGAACAATTTGTTGAACGTTGGGCAGAACTCGCGGAAAGAGCAGATTTGTAAGTTTATTTATCTTTTGCCTGATTGTTCAGTCGGTAGTTCAAAAAATAGAGCGTAATTCAATAAAAAGATGCAAAAATACCTAATCAAGATTCTGATAATTCTGACAGTTTTTTCAAGCTGGACTTTTGCCCAAACCTCGAAATTTCGGATAAAAGACCTCACGCCTTTATTTGGAGAAAATAAATTTCCAAACATAATCTCCGAAACTAATCCAAAAGTCGCAGAAAAGATCAATATCTTTCTGCAATTAGAAAATTTGAATTTGCTTCCCGGAGTTTATAAAACTCATCCATTCGAAAAAGTCGCGCCTGATGAAAAAAACTGCTGCGCTTCGACCGAATTCTACGAATGGAAACAGTATAAAACGCCAAACACAATCTTAAGTTTGCAACTGACAGGGGAGGCAACCGGGGCTTATCCCGAAGGCTTTGAAAATTATTATAATTTCGATTTACAAACAGGGAATCCGATCTTGTTAGGCGATATTTTTTCCGCCCAAGGATTAGCCAAAATTGATGAAACGACAGGTCGGCGAATTCGAAATGAGATCAATGCATATTTAAGAAAACTTCGGCAAGAACTTAAATCACCAAGGCTCAAAAAAGAAGCAAAAGATGATCTGCGCGAAAAAGAATCAATGTATCAAAGTTGTGTAGAATCCATTGGAAAAGGCGATTTAAAAGATTATGAATATTATTTTTCAAACCAAAGTATAACTTTTATCAAAGGCAGATGTTCGCCTCACGCTCTGAGGGCAATTGATGATTTGTGGGAATTTGAGAATAAATTTTCTTATAAAGAAATTGAAAATTATCTCACGAATTACGGCAAATCTCTGATGAAAGGAACAAAGTTTTCCTATCTTTCCGCCACACCCGAAGCTAAATTATTCAAAGGTAAAATAAACGGAAAACTACCGATTACAGCTATCATTACCAAGGTCTATGAGGATTCATCTCTTACTATGCAATATTGGTATAACTCCCAAAAAACTCCGATCGAATTGAATGGTAATTTTAAGGACAATCATTTTACTCTGGTCGAAAATGATTACCATGACGAAGAAAAGGCAGAATGGATTCCAAAAGCAAATATTCAGGCTGATTGGATAAACAACAATAAAATCATCGGAACCTGGACTAATTACAAGACAAAGGAAGTTTTTAAGTTTGAACTGGAAACATATTGATTGGTCTGTAAACTAAGTTTTTTAACAATCTTACTTTGCGACCTCTGCACCTTTGCGCGAGATTAACTTGATTTTATGTCAAACCCAGATATTTCATGCAACGGCGCAAAGAACGCAAAGAGAAATCTGAAATTATTATCAAACTTAAAAACTTCGCGTTCTTTGCGTTACAAAATCTTCGCTTTAATCCATTTTATTTCCATCGATAACGCTTTCCATAAACCGCCAAGAAATAAGCGAATCGGCGCATTATTACTAAAAGCGGAGGCAATTGCGTAAAGCGTGCGGAAAGAAAAACGCGGTTCGTTGGAAATGGCAAAAACCGCTTCCCAATTTTCGGGTTGGAGCTTAGCTTTAAAAGCGTCGAGTCCGTCAAAATTATAAAAACGCTGTCCGTGTTTGCGCGACCAAGCTAACAAAAGGCGAAGCCATAACGGATTGTCGAAAGGTGTGATTGTAGCTCTTTTGGAAAGCGGCGAAAGTCCGAGGGTCGCATATTCATAACCGTCTTTAGCTAAAGTTTGCATTGCCGCGTCAATCATCAGTTCGACTGTTCCGTTTGGCGATTTGGGACAATGAATAAATTGTTCAAATAGCCAGCCATTACGAGTAGCAACAGGTGATAAAACTACAAAACCGACGACCTTTTCCGATTGTTCAGCGACAAAGATCCGCCGATCATGCAATCGCGCCAAAGTTTCGGGTTCGACCATAAAATGTAGCGGCGGCAATCCCTTAGCTTTGAGCCATTGATGCAAACATTTTTTTAATTCGGGATGATTCTTTGCCCTCTCGCTCGTCCATTCCGTTACTACAACTTTTTTATTTCGCGCCCGATTGATTTGTGCCCGTAATGATTTATTCTTTTTAACTATTTCATCCCAATTTTTAGGATTCCAGACAGGTTGTGCGCCAAGTAAAACTTTGGCGTGGTCGGTTGAATCCAAAAAGATTGATTCTAATCTCGCTTCGGCGCAAACATAACAGACCTTTTCATTTAGTTGGGCCGCATCTTTTTCAAATTCATCAACGATTTCAGGCAGACGATTTTTAGCACAAACAGGCGCACCGGCTACAACACGCACCCGATTTGCAGTAACAAATCCGACCACTGAATCTTTGTCTTTGGCAAACCATCGTTTAATGCCCGGATTAATGATTTGATATGAGGTAGAGTTCCAGCCGTGAGTCAAAATCAATTCGCGGGTCAGTTGGAGAGATGGATTTTCTAACATAAAAACTTTAGCTCACTCAAATTTAGTAAAAATACTTTTGAGTGTAAATTAAATCACTACAAACAACTGTATATTGTTTATTATCTTTGACAAAATTTTTTATTGAAATGTCTGCAACTATGTTATAAATACAAAGACTTGGAAGTTTTATCGAAGAAGGATTTATCAATGAAGCAAAAAATATTCTCAACCTTTTTAATTGCCGCTGTTTTAATGACAACAATCAACTTTTGGACTCCGCGACAGTTTGCTAAAGAAAATAATGAAGTGGCAAATCTGGCTTTGATGCTGCCGGAATCCGATGTGATTGTGGCAGTTGATATGGATAAGACCTTAAATGTGGTTGGTCCGAGTTTGCTAAATCAGGACAGCAAAAAGATCGAGAATTTAAAAAAACTGATGAAATCTTTTGAAAATGTCATCGGTATCAATCCTTACGAAATCAATCAGATCGTAGCGGGAGTTAAACTGCCATCGGTCGAAGAAAAAGATTATCTGAACAACATAGATTTTACGGTTATCTTTCGCACGGCTCATTCAAATAATGCTTTGCTCGAAGAATGGAGCAAAAAGATTGATGCAATCGAAGCTTTTAACAATGAAAAAGAACCAACCGAAAAATATATGGATGCTTTTAAGTCATTCAGATATTACAAACTGAGCAAAGATGAAACTGAGAAAATCACGAAATTAAACAAAGAATTTGATGAAATCTTGAAGAAAACAAATGCGGTAAATATTTTGTTGGGTTCGGCTCCGGCAACTGCTAAAGCCTCTAAATCATACAAGGATGCACTCAAAAAGAATAAAGGAGTAGCGGATTCGATAAACATTTTTCAGAATTGGTTAAAAAAAGATGCAGACGTCAAAGATGCCCGTGAGGCTTCGATCAAACTCCAAAATCGTTGGTATGAAGTCAATCTGGAAGACCCGAAACGAGGCGAAAAACTTGGCGTAATTCTTAAAGAAGCAAAAGAGATTTATCCAAAATATAAAACAAAGGCGGAAAATTTAGCCAAAATTGATGCTTTGATAAATATTTCTAATTGGGAGTTTTACGAAAAATTGTCCAAAAAGAGTTTTGGCTTGCCAAACGATGATGATTATAAAAAAGACCCAAACGAAATGATGAAAGAAAAGTTAGAGAAAATACTTGATACTCTCGCGACTCTTTCGACAGTTAAAGCAAAACAAACCACACAATTGAATTCTATCTCAAAAGATTTGCAGCGGCTTGATGACGCAATGACGATTCGTCTGAAAAGATTAGATGAAATAGATAAATTTGACGAAATCAGCGAAGAAACTCCGACTACTAAATCAACTAAGACTCTATCGCAATCCATCAAAGAAAACGCCAAAATTTCTGAAGTCAACGGCAAGCGATTAATTACTATCAATCTGGATAAAATTAGTTTTTGGAATCCGGGTTTTGAGACCGAAGACGAAATAACAGTTAAGCCGGCTGAAGCAAAATCCGAAGCCAATGCCAATAAAGACACCGGCAAAGAGCCAAAAGTCGTAGAGCCTCCAACCAAAATTGGTGAAGTTAAAACCGAACCAACTGCCAAAGATAAAAAAGGCGAGCCAATCAAGGAAGAGAAAAAGAAAGAACTTTTCGCCATCGGTTATTTGGATGATAGAACGATGGTTCTCGGATTTGAGAACGGGATTCGCTCCATCTTGAATCGTAAAGAAGATTATAAAAATCCAAAAGCTGCCGAAATGCTCAATTCTTTCAAAAATCCATTAGTTTCTTTTGCAACCAATTCCAAAGTTTTTCAAAACTTTATGAAAGGTTATGCACCTCCAACTGAGAAAAAAGAAGAGAAAAAATTAACGCCGACTGACAAGTTTTTTAACGATATAAATGTTTTCGGCTCAATCGAATACGATGGCGACAGTGCCGCCGCCAATGATTTGATAATGTCGCTCGGTTTTACCAAAAGCAAAGTCGAAGAAGTCTTTAAGGTTGAAGATGACGAAGAGGGAAGTTCGGTTTTTGAAGTAGGCGATTATCAAATCAGTAAAGCAATTTTTTATGATTTGCTAAACACGCTCAAAGCATTTAAAGCCTCGGTTAGTTTTAAGTTTGAAAAACAAAAAGTAGCTGCTTTGATCGAATCAACTCCGCAGATTATTGAAGATATTCGCTTTAATAAAACAAAACGTAAAAGGGAATCAGCCAAAGCAGTTAAGACCAAAGTTCAAAATATTCAGAACCTTGAAGACATTTTAACTTCGCCAAAGTTTTATACCGATTTGTTTGGAGTATTTACAAATAAGGTGAAAAAGTAAGGATTAACGGAAAGTGGAAAGTGGAGAGCGGAAAGTTTAAGGAGTTCTTAAATTTTCCGTTTTTCAATTTGTGTGATTGCTTAAAATCTTTTTGAGATTCAATTAAATTTGGCTTTTATTTGATTTAACAAACCTTAAATCGAGTGATGTGGTCAAGTTATTTTAGACAATAAACTGTCTTTTGCCTCCTGCATTTT
>DAORIL010000175.1:0-10568 GCA_035438525.1 Pyrinomonadaceae bacterium | reverse complement strand
TTATTGAGGATGATGTCAAAAAGAATGCGGTTATCGTGGCAGCAGCAGTTTATCAGTTAGCAATGAGAGATGAATTGTTACCACGGTTCAAGCAAGGCGAAATGCCAGCTTTACCGGCTTCGCGATAATTATTGGTTTAAAATCTAAAATTCCAAAGTCTTAAGTCAATAACATTGACCAAAAGACTTTGGAATTTCTATTTTGAACAGTTACTATTTCTCTAATTTATCGCTTTCTAAATCCAATTTATTCAAGGGAATAACGCGAATCGGTGTTTTAGGAAAACGCTTCTTCAAATCATCCATAAACTTTTTGGCATCTCCGACAATAACCATCAGTCCGTTTTGCGAATTCAAGCCCGAAGAAGCAAAACCTTTGATTTGATTGGCGGTTACAGCATTGGTGTTTTGGATATAGGAATTGATGTTACTCAACGGCAAATCATAAACCGCTAATCCGCCAATCGTTCCCGCTAAACCATCCGTTGTAGCTACGTTTCGGCTAAAACCTCCGGTCAAAACAGATTTACGCGGAATTAGTTCTGTTTCAGGAATGTTCCCCGTTGCCATTTTGTTTAATTCTTCAACAAAAAGTTGCGAAACTTCTCCGGCTGATTCGTTTTTGGTTTGGGTTGACATTCGGAAAATTCCGGTTGAACGTCTCATCCCAAAGCTACTCCCTGCCCCATAGCTTAATCCGCGTTTGATACGAACTTCCTGGTTAAGTCGCGAAGAATAACCATTGCCAAGGACTGCATTTAAAACATTTGCCACATAATAGTCGGGGTTACTGCGCTTGATACTCGGCTGCACATAATTAACTGCGGCTTGTCCCGAATCCGGCAAATCAACCACCGTAATTGAAAACCCCTTCGATTCTGAAACGGCGAATGAACTCATCGGATCTCCATATTTACTGCCTGATTTTAATTTACCAAAATATTTTGCAGCCAATAAAAAAGCCTGAGCGGGCAAAATATCGCCGGTAAAAACTAAAACAGAGTTGTGTGCAGCATAATTATCACTATGAAACTTTATTAGATCAGCCTGTTTGATGCGCTGCACACTTTCGGGAGTTCCTCCGAGCGGATGTGAATAATTAGTTCCCTTAAAGATAAGTTTGTTGGAAACATTATTTGCAACTGCACCGGGTTGTTTCATCTGAACATTTAATCCATCCAACAATTGTTCACGGTAACGGTCAATTTCCTCTTGTGAAAAAGCCGGATTCATCACCACATCAGACAACACTGCAAGCGCTTTATCAATTTTATCGTTTGTGACCCGAACGCTGACATTTGAAGAATCCCAACCAGCACCGGCACCGATTCCCCCACCCAAAAACTCTATTTCTTCAGCAATTTGCGAAGCAGAACGGGTTTTAGTGCCCTTAGTTAAAAGCGATGCTGTAAAATCCGCCAAACCACTTAGTTGTTCAGGATCGGCTTCTCCCCCTGACTTAGTTAAAAGTTGAGCAGTCACGATCGGAACATTTTTTGTCTGAGCAACGATCACCCGCAATCCGTTAGGTAAAGTTTTTTCCACCGGTTTTGGCAGCAAAACGCTTTTGGGTGCAGAAGGGGCAGGCATTTGGGCATTTACATCAATTAAAAATGCAAAATGTAAAATGCAAAAAAGACCAGCAACTAACAAAATTTTTAATTTTTCATTTTTCATTTTGAATTCTCCTTATTGGTGTAGTAAATAACGACTCGATTTGTATCCGTAAAATATTTTTTCATCACTCTTTGAACATCCTGAGCAGTCACAGACTGGAGTTCAGTTATGTAAGTATTGACAGTTTTAGCGTTCCCGCCCCACATTTCGGCAAACCCGATTTGATCTGCTTTTCCGTCAACAGTTTCCCGCGAGCTGATTGATTGAGAGATCAATTGATTTTTTGCTTTGGCTAATTCCTTTGCTGTTACCAAACCTGTTTGCATCTTTTTCAGTTCGGCTAACAAGGCTTTTTCACCATCTTCGGGCTTTTTATCACCCGCCATGATCGCTAAAAAATAAAGCAGACCACGGTCAGCGCGAATATCTGTCGAAAATTGTGCTTGTTGAGCAATTTGTTGCTTATAAACGAGTTCCTGATACATTCTAGAACTATCACCACCTGACATTATCGAACTGGCAATTTGCAAAGCAGCAACATCGGAACTATTTCCCTTTGGCGCAAGATAAGTAATGGCAACAGCGGGAAAAGGAACATTCGGAGCAGAAACACTATGACGAACTTCTTTAGTGCGCTCCGGCTCACTCACGGTAACGCGGGGAATTGCACCGCTTGGTTTGGCAATTTTGCCAAAATATTTATCAACCCAACCATCTAATTGTGTTTGTTCAAAATCACCAACCACAATTAAAACCGCATTATCAGGACGATAATAGGTTTGATAAAATTCTCTGGCATCGCTTGGGGTTGCCGCTTGTAATTCGTCCAAATTTCCGATTCCCGGTCGCTGATATGGATGTGTAGTGTAAGAAAGCTTTTCCAAATATTGTCCGAAAAGCATTCCATAAGGATTCGCTAAAATACGTTGACGAAATTCTTCTTTAACCACATCGCGTTCAGAAACAAAAGTTTCTTCGCTAACATTCAGATTGACCATTCGTTCGGCTTCCGCCCACAACAGAACTTCAGCATGATTTGACGGGATCACTTGATAATAGTTGGTAAAGTCGTCGTAAGTCGAAGCATTATTAAAACCGCCAACATCTTCGGTTATCCGGTCGAACATTTCGCTTTTCATATTTTTGGTGCTTTTGAACATCATATGCTCAAACATATGGGCAAAGCCCGAACGACCTTTCGGATCGTCTTTTGAGCCAACCCGATACCAAACCTGAACTGTTACCTGCGGAGTTGATTTATCAGGCAAAGTGATAACTTTCAGCCCATTCGCCAGGAATCGTTCTTTAAAATTCAGCGGCGTTACGCGGACTTGGGCAATTGTTGTTGACACGACAAAAAAGCCGACAACAACAGTAAATAAAATTGCTGTAATTTTTCGCATAATTTTCCTTAATACTTTTCTATTTTAATATTTGGGGGAAAGCAAAATGTTTAGATGTCAGGATAAAAATAACAGATGTTTGGAAGTTTGGAAAGTTTAGGAAGTTCAGGAAATTAGGAAGGCTAAAAAGCGTTATTTTTTCCTAAACTTTCTAAACCTCCTAAACTTCCTAAACTGTTTTAAGCGTAATCGTAAAAACCTTTACTCGTTTTGCGTCCGAGCCAACCGGCATCAACCATTTTTACTAGCAACGGACACGGACGATATTTTGGATCGCCTAAACCTTCGTGCATTACACGAAGAATAGCCAAACAAACATCTAAGCCGATAAAATCTGCTAACGTCAGCGGTCCCATCGGATGATTCATTCCGAGTTTCATAATCCCGTCAATACTTTCCTTGGTGGCCACACCTTCGTAAAGTGCATATATTGCTTCATTGATCATCGGAAGCAAAATTCGATTGGCGACAAAGCCGGGAAAATCCTGACAATCAAGCGGGGTTTTACCCATTTTTTCCGACATTTCGTGAACGCGTTGATAAGTTTCGTCCGATGTAGCAATTCCACGAATGACTTCGATAAGTTTCATTAACGGAACCGGATTCATAAAGTGCATTCCGATAACTTTATCGGGACGTTTAGTAACAGCAGCAATTTTAGTAATTGAAATCGAAGAGGTATTTGAAGCCAAAATACAATCTGCGTTGGTTATTTCATCCAACTTTTCAAATAATTGCTTTTTAATTTCAAAATTCTCTGTGGCAGCCTCAACGACTAAAAAGCAATCTTTTAAGTCTTCTAAATTGGTGGTGGTTTTGATTCGTCCGAGAATTTCAGCTTTCTGGTCTTCGGTCATCGTTTCTTTTTTGATAAAACGATCCAGACTTTTGCTAATAGTGTTAAAACCTTTTGTAACAAATTCGTCTTTGATGTCGCACATCACGACTTGAAAACCTGTGGCGGCGGCGGTTTGAGCAATTCCATTGCCCATCGTTCCTGCTCCGATAACTCCAATAATTTCACTCATTTTGATAAATTCCTATAAAAATAATTTGGTTAAAACTGATTCTTAAAATTTATCCGAAATTTACCAACAAAACAAACCAACAATAATCAAAGAAAAAGGCAAAAGTAATTAGAGATTCTTACTTTTGCCCTTCTACTCTTAATTTTAGATTTTGTTATCTCCAACTATGCGGCTCACGTTGCTGTTGCTTGTGATATTGTTCGTATTGAAAATCCTCCGCCTGATTTACTGAGCCGAGATAGTTTGGTCCGGCATGATTTTCGTAAAAGTTTTTGCCTTGTTCGCCAAATAAGAACCACATTCCATAAACCCCGGCGGCAGTTCCGAGCGGAAAACTCAAAGCTGAAACAACACTCCCGATAATGCCCCAGATTTTTGCATTTGGTTTTTCCTTAAACATTTTCCAACCACCGATAACTTGGGGAAGTATAAATAATGAAGCAAAAATAACAATAGCAGCTACCGCAATAATAAAAATCACTCCGGCAGGTTTATCTTGATTTTTTCCTCCGATCAAAATTGCCAAGCCGATGCCACCGTAAATCAAACTGATCAATCCCATAACCAAAGCCTGTAATCCGCCGTGTATCAATAAAAATATTCCAACTAATCTATTATGCTCTTTTGCTGTCATTGTTTTACTCCAAAGAAATTTGCGACTACCGCATTTCCATCATAGCAAAAATACGATAATCGCAAATAAAAAGTTGCAGAATTAAGTTTAGGAAGTTGGGGAAGTTTAATGAAGTTTAGAAAGTTTTGGAAGTAAATTTTTTTATACTTCCGCAGCTTCCCTCACATTCTTAACTAATTAACTTCTCTCGAGCGCCATGGCAACTGAGTTTCCGCCGCCGAGACAAAGTGCCGCAACACCTTTTTTCTTTCCGCTGCGTTTTAATTCGTGTAAAAGAGTGGTCAAAACACGGCTTCCAGAATTACCGATAGCGTGTCCCATCGCAACCGCACCGCCATTGACGTTAACATTATCGCCTTTCATCCCGAGTTCTTTCATGACACCGAGGGCTTGAACACTAAAGGCCTCGTTCAGTTCAAACAAATCAACTTCCGAAATATCCCAACCAGCTTTTTGCAAAACATTTTGCACTCCCTTTACCGGCGCCAACATGATGAATTTTGGTTCAATTCCAGAAGTCGCGTGAGCAACAATTCTTGCTAATGGTTCAATGCCTAATTCAGCCGCTTTTTCCGCAGATGTTATAACCAAAGCACTCGCACCATCATTAACGCCCGGAGCATTTCCGGCTGTAACCGTTCCGCCATCCTTTTTAAATGCTGGTTTTAACTTTGCCAAACTTTCTGCGGTTGTATCGGCGCGAACGGGTTCGTCATAATCTAAAACAATCGGATCGCCTTTCTTTTGAGGAATCGAAATCGGAACAATTTCATCAGCAAAACGTCCTTCTTTTTGAGCTGCGACTGCTTTTTGATGCGAAGCGGCAGCAAATTCATCTTGTGCCTCGCGGGTTATTTGGTGCTTTTCTGCGACAACTTCTCCTGTATTTCCCATGTGCCAATTTTCAAACGGGCACCATAATCCGTCCATGATCATCAGATCGGTCACAGTCTGGTTCCCCATGCGATAACCGTCGCGTGCACCCGGCATTGCATATGGAATGTTCGACATTGATTCCATTCCGCCTGCGACAACGACTTCAGCATCTCCCAACATTACTGATTGAGCCGCAAGGGCAACTGCCCGTAAACCCGAACCGCAAACCATATTGATAGTTAATGCGGAAACGGTTGGTGGAAGTCCGGCTTTCAAAGCCGCCTGTCTTGCCGGAGCTTGTCCGATTCCTGCCTGAACCACACAACCCATAATAACTTCGTTAACATCTTCATTATTGATTCCTGCTTTTTCAATTGCGGCTTTAATAGCAATCGCACCCAAATCAGGTGCGCTATAACCTTTCAAAAGCCCTTGAAACTTTCCGGTTGGAGTTCTCATTGCGCTGATAATTACTGCATCTCTCATATTTATTTTTTTGATTTATTCCTTATGTCTAAATTTAGATAACTAAAATAAATTAAAGGATAACATAAACCAATATCCAGTTAAAAAGGCTGAAAAAATTAGAGTTCTTTAACTTAAATGTTTTAGTAGCTAATCTTTAAATTATGTGTATAATTTCTTTGAATTAATAAAAAAACTTGGAGAAAAAACAATGCTGATTGCGATGGAAGGGAGTTCTCCCACAATTGCCGGAGAAAATAACCGTAAATACTACGTTTGGATGGCTTATAACCAAACCGTTCAGGCTCCTAAGCTTTACATTCCCGGACCCGCAACCATTTCAATGACGGGGAGCCCTATCAATATCAGAAAAATGTCGAATGACGCTTATAAACTTATTTCAATTGCCCAAGGCCCCGTTTTTTTGATCGGTTGGAGTCGTGGCGCGGCAGCATGCATCCAGGTTGCACTTGATTTACAAAGATCGGGATCCGGTAAAAATATCGAAGCGATGTTCTTGTTTGACCCGGTCGATCAGGATGGTTCAACTTCGGATTTTCTCAATACGATTCCGGGAAATGTCGCTAATTGTTATCGTGCCCGTGCAACCAATAAAACTGGAATTTGGGCGAGAATTTTCCCAACTTGCGGTAACAATCACGAAGACGGAGTCAATTATGTGACCCGTGATTTTAATACAACTCACGGCGGAATTGCGGGAACCGAGGGCGGCACTAATGGCGATGATGGTTCAGGAAATTGGATGTGGTCAAAGATGCAACTCCATGGCGTAATTTAATTCAAGTTTTAAAATTCAAGACTTAATATTGTGGTTTATTATTACTAATTGTCTGAATTTAACACACTAGATGGTCTAATAAACCACAAATTATTTTATTTCAACTCTTCTAAATATCTTTTGATTGTTGTTTCTAAACCTAAGTAGATTGCATCACAAATGATCGCGTGACCAATTGAAACCTCATCCAGATTTGCAATATTGGATTTATAATAATTGAGATTGTCGAGGTTCAAATCGTGTCCGGCATTAATTCCCAATCCTAATTCATGAGCAACTTTCGCCGCATGAATATGAGAAACAATTGCCTCTTCTTTGCAAATATGAAATTCTTCTGCGTAAGGTCCAGTATAAAGTTCAACGCGATCTGCACCGACATCTTTTGCTCCTAAAATAAAATCCTCTTTAGGATCAACAAAGAGCGAAACCCGAATTCCCTTTTCCTGTAATTGTCCGACAACATCAGTCAGAAATAATTTTTCTATATTGGTATCCCAACCGTGGTCAGAGGTTAATTGATTTGAAGCATCGGGAACGAGTGTGCATTGATGTGGCTGAACCTCTAAAACCATTTCCATAAAACGTTGGTCGGGAAATCCTTCGATATTAAATTCGGTAGTGACAATTTCTTTCAAAGGTCTCACGTCCGAATAACGAATATGACGTTCGTCCTGGCGCGGATGAATGGTAATTCCCTGTGCACCGAATTTTTCGCAATCTTTGGCGATTTGGATTATATTTGGTTGATGTCCGCCCCGAGAATTTCTGACAAGGGCATATTTATTGATATTTACGCTTAATCTGGTCATTTCTTTTTTTGTCTCAGACATTTATTATCCACTTCACTATAAATAGTGGCAAGGAAAATTCGATAAAAGTAATTTGAAGGTTGAGTTAATTTGAATATTTAAGATAAATAAGAGTCCTGTCAGTTAGTCAAGCAAAATAAAATCATCAAAATTGCGGGAGCACGACTGTGGAGAGCCGTCTAAATCGCCCAACCAAAGCCACAAATTATCTTTTTAGGTTAAGGGTTCAAACACTGTAAATACGAATAAGGAATTCTCTAAATTAAAAGGTTTCGATTAAGTTCCCAAATTTTTATTGACACTTTGATTTGTCAACATAAACCTTCTTACCACTGGCATTCAGATAAAAACAACCCCCTTTTGGACCTGTTTGATAGGTTCGTCCCGTCTCTGTTGTCGGTTTGGTTCTTTGCTCAACGGGAAGTGTTGATTCACATCCGCCTGCAAGTTTATAACCTTTATCAACAGCTTCTTTCTCAGTCAAAAAAACAATTCTATTTTTGGGGGAAACCTTGGCATAAGTGGAGCAACCGGGCGTGTGATAAATCTGAGAATTAATATTCCCAATAATTGCACCTTTCGGAACCCCATCAAGATTTGGATTATTCTCGCCTCGTCTCCAGGCACCCGGTTCAGTTGGGTCGGGCTGCAGCCAAAGCCCCAATTTATTATTTCTAGCATTTATCTCAGCCTCAGAATAAGCTATTCGGTCAGTCTCTGATTGCTCATTTTGATATTTTTTATAATGCCACGCCATTCCCCGCTTTACTTGTTCAAGATTTACATCTAAATCACCGACTAAAACTTTGCAAACAAACCTTCCATATTTATCAATTTTGTCATATTCAATCGTAACCTGCTTTCCGGCTACTAAATCGGCTAATGATTTTTGCGAACGATTGCCAAAATCCTGCTTCAATTCAGGTGCATCAATCCCATTAAATCTACATTTATACTGTTGCTTTTTATCATCTAACACTCTAATCGTGTCCCCATCATGAACATCCACTACTTTACCTACTACTCGCACAAGAGCAGGCAAGCGTCCCGATGGATCAACCTCTAAATCATCTAAATATGCTGAATCTACTATTTCCGGAGTCGGAGTCGGAGTTGGAGTTACTGAAATATTAATTTTTTGTTCCTGAGCAAACACAGCAATACACAAGAACAAAAGAATTAGAATCTTGGGGGCAAAAATTCTTATTATATACATGACTTTTCTGGAATCTTAACATAAAAGAAAAGTCTTGTTAATAAAATGCTGTCTTAATTATCTTAATTTATTGTTTCATTACTACTTTGTTTATGCTTGAGAATAAAAAATATTAGTTAAAAACTATAATTTCATTATTAAAAATCCAAAACTTTAATGGGGAATTTACAATCTTAAATGAGAGATCTGCAATTTTGAACGAGGGAATCTTAATTTTTGTTTGAGAGATTGTAAAATTTTGTTAGGGAATTGCAATCTTAAAAGCTAAGGTTGCATTATTAACGTCTTATTTTTGATATATCTTTTTCAATCTGAGGCGAATCAATAATTCATTTAATTCATCTTTTGCCGTTGGTTTTTCGGGCAAGTTTGATTTCTCCATTGCCTGTTCTAATTCTACAATTAAGCGTTTAAATTCTCGACCATAAAAATCCAAATCCGCTTGAGTTAAAATACCTTTTTCATTTCCCTTTACTTTTCGCTCAACTAATTCGGGAATATATGAGAGATTAAAGACTTCATTTAAGTTCAATAAATTAGCTTCAACAGCTCCCGTTTGCATTAGATGAATTCCCGTCAGCAAAACTCTAAAAATATAAAGCAAAGGTTTAACCCGATGCGGATCTTCTTTTTCAAATAACTTCCATTCCGTTCGGGCAAAGCCGAAATAATGATGTGCATGATATTTGGTGATACATTTTGTGCCGATATTCTTTAACTCTTCGTGTTCGGGCGAAGTTTTGACAATCAAAGGTGAAAAGAGTTGTTCAAGAACATAACCATTTTTCTTTAACATCAAACCAAAGAACTTTTTCGCATCGTGTGTGACCAAATCCAGTTCTAATCCCTCGCGTATTTCTTCAACCTGAATTGTTTCGCGTCCAATCTCTAATCCTACAATTTCGCTAATTGGCAACACATGAACACCCCGCAGGTCAAAATCTGAATCTTCCGAAGGAAAGCCATAAAGATGCGCCCCGCTAATTGTGGCAAAAACAAGCGGATAGGGATGTTGTGAAGCAATATTTTCAAGCTTTTCGTAATTAATCATTTGTTAAGATAAAAAGAATGGTTATTTATTTTCAAGGCGGTTATTCAATAAATCTAACATTGTTTGGTGACTCATTTTTAAGGCTCTCCCCACAACCTTTCGATATATTTTCCACTCCTCAATTAAAGGCGAATCGGGCTTTCTCAAACGCACCCACCATGAACCAACTAAAAAACCAAGGTAATCACAAATCTGAGAAAGACGGGTTTTGAAATAACCGTAATATTTGAAACAAAATGCGTAACGGCTTATCATCGTTCGCTCAACACGCCAATTTGATGGCAGTTGATCAACACTTTTGCTGCCTTTATGTTTGATTCCGAATTGAGGATAAAAAACCACTTCATAACCGGCTTGCCAAATTTTATAACAGAGGTCAATGTCATCGCCAAACATAAAATAATCATCGGGAACATTTCCGATCTTATCCAATACTTTTTTTGGCAATAACATAAAACATCCGGCAAACCAATCAACTTTTTTAACCGATTCGTGATCGAAGAAATTATCAAAGAGATTATCTTCTAACCATTTATAACCGAACAGACGATATAACCCCAAACTTTCAACCAAACTCACTTTGAGAGTCGGAAACGGAAAACAACTTGTTAATTGTTCGCCATCTTCCGAGAAAATTTTAATGCTCATCGCACCAAGTTTCGGCTCTTTTT
>DAORIL010000174.1:0-10582 GCA_035438525.1 Pyrinomonadaceae bacterium | reverse complement strand
ACACTTTATTCTCTTATTTCTAGCGGCAAATTACGGTTGGGTTAAGAGTTGGAGCGTGGAAAAGGATATACCAACTCTCAGTTTGCTATTTTATTTATCTTTGTAGATCACCAATAATTCTACTTCTCTTTCTTCTTTGGTCAGTCTGAGACCATATTCTGCTAACGTGTTTTTGATCGTTAATTTATCTTCCAGATCAAGTGAAATATCGAAATCAAATAATCCGTCAACACCTGTTTCGTTGACTAGGGGGAGTCTGCCGTGACCAAAACTTTCTAAAAACCCCTTCAGCATTTCATCCAGCGAAACTCCTTTTCGTTTGTATTGCGAGGCGTTTATCATCCCAAATACTGATTGTTCTGCGGAATCTTTTTTACTTTGATGGGAAAGTAATTTCTCTTTATCGACAACGGTTAAAACGCCAACCTCAGTTTTTCTTTTTTCAACTCTGGCTTTAACTTCAAAATTCAATTTCTCCAGTTCTGCTTTTCCGTAATTTAATAATTCGTTTTCTTTACCTTTTGGAACAATAATATCAAGGCAGTAATTTGTTTTTGCTTTTTGAGATTCAAACTCGGCTTTATCCACGCCTTCGTAAATCAGACGAACACTATTAAAGCCAAAAACCGTTTTGTAGATATTCAAAATTGGTTGATTGATCATAGTCATCCGGCGACCTGCCCAAACTCCTTTTCTCTGTCGTTGAGTCATCGGAAAACCGCCCGGAATCGGAGGTTGAAAATCAAAAGAATATTCGGTGCTTTCAGGTTTTGGAAAATAATCTTTACTCATATCAAAACCTTCGTTCAGTCCATCATCTTTTTTGGTTAAATTGACCGATTGTTTATTGATCAGTTTGTTAATAACATCTTCGGTTATTTCGTCTGGACGGGTGATTGCTGCGACCTTTCCGTCTCTGTCGATGATGACCGTATGAGGAACTGCCCGATGAGGAAAATATTGATTAGTTTTCATTTCGGGGTCTGCCGTATGCCAAATCGAAGACGGTTTGTTTTTAATGAACCGCTGCAGACGTTCTTCGCTTTCGTGCAGAACACTTATTACTTCTAATTGATTGGAAAACTTTTCTTTTAGTGATTTAAGATGTTCCATCGCTGGCAAACAAGGTCCGCACCAGGTCGCCCAGAATTCAACGATAACAATTTTGTCTTTCAGATCTTTGAGCGAAAATGTGTTTTGCGGAGAATTTAAGACATTATCAAACTTGACGTTATCTGCTTTCTCGCCAATCTTGATTCCTTTATAATTAACGGTTGTTTTGGCATCCATCGAATCACGGTTGATGGTGATATTTTGCGCCGCAGCTAGATTTGCAAATAAAAAGATAATAAAAAACAGGATAAATCCGGTGCTGATCTTTCTCATTTTATGAATCCTCTCAAAATTGTTGGTTAAATTAAGGAATAAAGCCTTCTTTATCAATAGACACAGCAAGACTTTTCAGAAATTGATCCTCTTAAAACTATAAGTATCCAATTTTGTAAATAGGTTTCATTTTTTGTGGATTATAAACTGAGTATTTTGAACAGCTTTATATTCTTTAAAAACAGTTAAGGTGCATTTAATTTGCCAAAACAAATCTAATACACCTCAATTATCGATGATTTGAGAATAATTTGCCTTAACTTTTCTTTCTCACATATTTGAAATCAAAAGTTATTGTCCGTGTTTTACCGCCATCGGTTGATGCTTCGCCGAATTGCCGAAAGGTATTATCGTCGATCTTGGTAAAAGTCAGATAACTGATAGTTTTGACACCGTTTGATTCGCTTTCGCGTTGGAAACGCATTGAACCGTCAATGAAATTTCCCGATAATAAAGTCGCTTGACCATTTGCACCGAGCCAATGCTGATACCATTTTCCCGTTGCCGAATCATAAAAATTGATGCTCTTACCTTCGCCGCCGAGGCTTCCTGTCCAATTCTCCAAAAGCCCGCAGCCATCAGCAAACATTTGGATTATATTGTCGCCTGCTTTTTGCCCTTGAGTGGTAAAGGCTTCCCAGGTCCCAATCCAAAAATCAAATTGACGGGCTTCGGGCATAAACAGACAAGGCTTGGTTTTGCGGTTGATCAGCTCGACCATTTTGGCAAAACGGGCATCGCTTTTTAAGTTGGCGAGGTCTTCGTCAGTTTGCGGATTCAACCCAAAACCGCCGCTGGCGTTAATGGATTTTTCTAGCCATTCAAATGATTTATCGGTTTGTTTGAGGCGCGAATAAGCACAGGCAAGGTTATACATCGCAGTCGGATTTTTAGAGATCGGAATGTTTTTTTCATAAGCCATCGCCGCTTTTTCGTAGTTCCCAAGCTGATGATAAGAAGTTCCGAGCAGAAACCACGCACGACCGTTGTTAGGCTCGGATCTGGTTATCTCTTCTAAAGCAGTGACGGCTTCTGTCCATTTCTGCGCTCTGACCAATTGATTGGCAGATTGCATTTGCGGAGACATCGGCGGTTGCTGCTGTGCCAAAATGCTAATGCTGAATATTCCAATGATTAATGTTAAAAATAATTGTTTCATAATTTTTCACCTTATTTTGTTTTAATTGAAAATAGTTAAGGTGAAATCACAATTAACCATTAACAATTAATTATTTATTGCTTTTATTTGAGTCAGAAGTTTTTGGAATTTTTCCTCCTGACGGATGTTGTCAAATCCTTTTTCCGATTCTAATTCCTGCCAGTTTTTGTATCCTAAACTGACCGCTTTTTCTAAAAACTCCAACGCCTTTTTCTTTTGTCCGCTCAACGCATAAACACGGGCACGGTCGTATGGAATTCTTAAATTTTTAGGATAAATCTCGTTGGCTAATTCAAAACTGTTCAGCGCCTGATTGTATTTCTTTGCCCGTTCGTAAGTGAATAAAGCTGTCTCGTAACTATTTGCATAAATTTGATTTAGTGACCGTCTGGCAATGCGTCTGGCGGGACTGTCATCCTTTTCTTCAGAAGTTTTTTGTAATTTAGCGATATAGGATCGGATGTTAGCTAAATCCATCAGCCTTTCTTCCGAACGCTCCAGCTTTGCCCATTCAGAAAGAATGAAAGAAGTATGTCTTTCCTGAATTTGAATCTGATTATCTTCATCTTTCAAAGCCTTTTTTAACTCATCTGAATTCTGCAAATTCCTTACTTTTTCCTCAATTGCGGAAACATCCAACAAGTCTTTGAAATCAATAGCTATCGCGGAAAATCCCTGAAAGGCTTCCAGATATTGATTTTTATTCAGATAGTTTTCTGATTTAGTCAAACGAACTTGAAAATTGTCATTAATGAATTTTTCATCTTTCACCATCGAACCGTTTTTCATTGCATAAAGCTGCATCCAGGCTAATGCTTCTTCTGTTAATTCCTTGGGCAGCCATTGATGATCTCCATCGAATCGCTCTAATCGATGGGTCATCTTTGCCTCTTCCAAAAGCTTTTTTAACTGACGAATTTCGTAGTAATTATAGTCATCAAAACCGATCGCACTAAAATAAATGAACGAAAGAGAGGGCGAAGGTTGGAGTCCGACTGAAAATCCTGCTCCGCTGCCAATTACACCTGTTACGCACAGACAACTTGCCGCAAAAATACTAGCAACCCGCGAACCACCAGAAAAACCGGTTGCATAAACCCGTCTTTCGTCAATCGAAAATCGTTGATGCGTATCATCCCATAATGCACTCAGGACTTTTGAAAGCGACGCTCCGTCCAAACCATTCCGCGAGTTATAAGAACCAACCACGATCACACCATATTTTTCCGCCGCTTCCTGATAAATTGAGACCGGCAACTTTCCTCTGCCAATCGGTTCAAAAGCATAAAGGATTGCCCATTTTTTTTCAGGCGTGTAAGACTTCGGCAAATACAATGCGTAACCTTGAGAGGAATCCGACTGAACTTCAACCCTCTCGATCAATTCACCTTTCGGAAGCTCGCTTTGAGCAAAAAATGTCAAAGAGCAATAAAGACAGACGAAGATTGTAGATAAGCACCTTTTACACAAATTCAGATTCATTTTTGACCTCAATTTAATGTTGCTTATCTCCGTAAAATAGTTGCTTGACCTATTTATTGTTTTGGACTTGGCTGCGGCAAGTTCGTTGCCGGAGTTATTTGACCACGATGACAAGTCGTGCAATTGATAACTGCTTTTTCGTTAATATTTTTGATTCCTTTCAACATCTCGCCGTTAATTTTTGCCGCCATTGCTACCATTTCACGGGTAACTTGTTTCTGATTTTTCCCTTCATCTTCCCATTTATCAGGCGTGTGACAATGCGTGCAATTCACGCCTAACGAACGGGAATAGCCGAATTCCATAATTGCCAAAACTTGTGCGGCAGGTCGTCCCTTGAGAGTTTGGATATTTTTGAAAACGGTTTCAGCAGGTTCTTTTTCTCTACCTTTAATAGCTTCACGCAATTTATTAAGTGCCGCCGCCTGATCAAAATCATCTGCTCTTAAACTTTCGGCACTGACTTTATTTTCAAATGCCGGACGAACTAAAAAAACAGCTATCAAAAAGACTGAAAAAGCCAGAACTATGGTTAACGAAATTATTCTTTGTTTTTGTTTCATCATGCCTGCATTGTGGATGAAACTATTTTGAATGTCTTGAAATAAGTCTAAAAATTCTTTGAAATATTTTTGAAACCCTTGGTAAAAGGCTGTTTTTAATTCTTTGAATCCAGCAAAAGCCAAAAATACGGCAACACTTCGTTATAAAGTCTGCCTTTACGCGACCACATCCGATTGCGATGATCGCCGTTGTATTCTTCAAAAATATGTTCCACGCCGTTTTTGTTTAATTCGGCTGAGAGCGCACGCGAATTGATCGGGATAAACTTAAATTCATCTTCGTAACCTGAATCAAAACGAAAGCCGCGCAGTTTCAAAAGGTTCGACTTATAAGTTTTGACCATATTGACCGGAAAATTCTCTTCCCATTTTGAGTAAGTGGGATTCGACGGCTGGAGCTTGCCGTCAACCATTGCAAAAGGAAAGTCGGCAAAAAATGGTGGATTATTCGGATTAGGCGAAAAGGCCTGGGCAAGCGTAACGGTCGCCATCGTGTAAAGGTCATTGGTTTTCAACAGATCTTCAACCGATTTTATTTTGAGAATATTGGAAAAATTAGGTGAATTTATCGTCAAATCTCCGCCCCAACCGATGACTGCCGGATTTATTCCGTAAACCACACTAAAAACTTCCGGGTGCTTCATTCCAAGTGTAATTGCGCCGTAACCGCCCATCGAATGCCCACCGATTCCACGGCTTTCGCTTTTTGCCAGAGTGCGAAACTTCCTATCAACATAACTAACCAAATCTTTGGTCGTAAAATCTCCCCAATTACCCGTGACGGAAGAATTAACATAAAAACTGCCGAACGCATTCGTCCTCTCATCGGGCATCACAACTATCATTTCGCCAAACTTTCCCTCGGCAATGCCTTTGTCCATTTCATCCTGCAAAGTTGCATAACTGTCATTTTCTTTTGTCCAAGCCTCAACCCAACTATTTTCGGTATCGCCAATGCCGTGAAGTAGATAAAGAACTGGATAGCGTTTATCGGGTGAAGTTTTGTAACTCGGCGGAAGGTAAATTGCAACATTTCGATCAGCAGCTTCACCTGTTACATTTTTCTCAAGCGAAACACCGTGAACCTTTTCCCGCAATAAAGTTCCCTGTTTAATTGCCTGCGCCGAAACTGCACTGACCAAGATCAAGACAGCTAAAAGATTGCAAATAACATGATTGAAATTTTTTGTGATATGCTTCATTTTTAATAATCCTCTATGAATTTCTGTTTTCTTTAACTAAGCTCTCTGAGCTTTTATAAATTGAATAATTCGTAAGAGCGTCGGATCATTGGTTTCGACCATTTTGTTGATAGTTGCATAATGCGTGCGGTCTTTCAGCACTTCTATTTCAACTTTTGCTCCGACTTTTTGCGCCGCCGCGGCAAACTCTTCCGCAGAAGCAAGGATCGGAGGTTGTAAACGCTCGGCTTCGGCAACTAAAATCAGGAACGGCGGCATATCTTTATTAACATGATTAATTGGTATGCTGTCATTCAGAGTTTCTAAACTCCCGAAAATACTCAGATACGAATTATTCTTGAAGATTGTGTCCAAGCGTTCTTTTGATAAGTTTTCAAAATTAAAAGTATTGGTTAATAACGAGCCTATCGGAATACAACCGGCAATATCTTTCAAGGTTAAATTATGCAATTTCAAATACTTTTCATCAGTTCCCAAAAGTGCGGTTAATAAAGCTCCTGAACTGTGACCGAGCACAAAAAGTTTTTTATCGTCGCCGCCTCGTTTGACTATATTTTGCTTGAGCCAGGCGAAGGCTGCCGAGACATCTTCGGGTTGTGCCGCCCATTTGTTTTCGGGTCCTAAACGATAGCTCATGACAGCACATCCAATCCCCGATTTTTGAAAAGCCGCGCAAATCTGCGGAAAAGGCTCATCCTTTCGGTCTCCTTCAACCAGACTTCCTCCATGAATTAATAATACTGTGGCAAAGTTTTTTGTATCCGGTAGAAACAGATCTAGTTTTTGTTTTGTATTTCCGTCTGTGACATAAGATATATCAAGTTCAGTAACCGCTAAATTATTGATAGCTGCTGCGCAAAATATCATCAAAAAAAATACAATCAAAGTGATTTTTTTGGCTAATATAGTTTTCATTGTTGCTCCTAAATTTGATAAAGTTCGAGCAAAAAAACTTACTTATTTTTACCTGGAACTGCGACCAATTCACCATTATTCGTCTTTATGCTCAAAGTATTTTTTCCTTTTAAACTTATTTGAGTCAGTTTTGCTTTCAGAAATTCAAAGGTTGAAAACTCAGTTTTTGAATTCGGCACAAACGGCATTATTAGTGGAAACGGGCGACCTGTTTCGGTCGTCACATCGCTTAGTTTTCCATTCTCAAAACCTAAAAATAAATCTGTTGCGCCTTTTTCAAAACGCAAAATGACATTGGTTCGATAATTTTCCGCATCCCACGGAAAAGAAGTCGTGCCTTGAACTTTTATTTCTTTTAACGCGCCTAATTTGTCATTAAATTCTTTGTATTGTTTAGCCAAAAAAGGAATATAAAAATCATAATCTTCTTTGGGAACTCGTGTTTTAATATTTTCCGTATTGCCCTTGCTGATATTGTCCAAAATAAATTGGGTTAAATCATTAGCTTCAGCGTATTTTTTCGCCGTTTCGCCCTCGTATCCGGCGATAGCATTAATTACTTCCTGTCCTTCCGCACCAATATTCAGATAAATTCCGTTATTCCAAACTTTCAATTTTTCACCGTTCGCAAATTGATATTCACCTTCGGATTTTTTCAAATCTTTAGCAGAAAGTTTTGTAATTGGTGGCGGTTGTTTATATTCTTCGCCTGACAAAATCCGATTCAGATTATTGGCAATTACCCGTTTATTTATCGCCACGCCATCAGGTTCAAGCAGTTCATAATTGGTCAAAATAATGATGACGCGATTATCGTCTTTATACCAGCGAAATTCGCTGTGATAGCCCTGATTATCACCACCGTGAAAGATTAAAGTTTTGCTGTTTTTCAATTTTTCGAGATACCAACCATAACCGTAAAAAGTATTTTCATCAAAAGAGCTGGTATATTGATTAAAAAGTTTTTCCTTTTCTTCTTTCGGTAAAATTTTGTTTTCACTCAAAGCCTTAAACCATCTGTAAAGATCAGTGGTAGTTGAAATAATTGAACCGCTGCCATAATTCCAAACCTTATTCCACTCATTGAAAGCCGGAAGTTTTGTCCATTCGTTGTAGGTTTGAGCAACTAAATTCGGCTTCCATTTTTCATCCTGATAAAAGCCCGATTGTGTCATTCCTGCTGGTTTGAAAAGATTTTCGCTCAGATATTGCGGATAAGTTTTGCCCGAAACTTTTTCGATAATCGCCGCTAGTAAATGATAGCCATTGTTGGAATAAATAAATTTTTCGCCAACTTTTGCAGCTAAAGGTGTTTGCAAGATTTTCGCCACCACTTCATCACGTTTGGTCGAATTCTTTTTGCCGTCCTGCCCGCGTGGCATTCCTGTTGTATGAGTCAAGAGTTGATGAATCGTAATTTCGGCTTTATCAACCGGAACATTTTCGAGATATTTTCCGATTGCGTCAGAAGTTTTTAACTTGCCTTCCGCTTCTAACCGTAAAATTGCGGTTGCCGTGAATTGTTTGGTCAAAGAAGCAATGTTAAAAACTGTATTTAGTGAGTTCGGAATCCGCTTTTCTCTATCAGCAAAACCATATGCCTGATTGAGCAAAACTTGACCGTTTTCAGCCAATAAAACTTGACCGGAAAAACCATAAGCATTGGCTTTTTCTAAATAAACCTTTAGATTTTTGGCAATTTCGTTCGTTTTTATTGATTGTGCAAAAGTTGAGGCTTGCAAACAAAAAACAATAAATAAAATTGCACTAAATATTTGAGTTACTTTTAATTTCATAAATTTCTTTACTCTTTAATTTTGATAAGAAAGAATTGCCGCCAATGCCGGATCGCGATTATTTTGATAGTCGGCAAACGAAAGTTCTGCTTTGATGTTCGGCTCAGTCCATTGCCGGGTGTCTCTTTCGTCTTCTTGCCACCAGAGAGTTGAAACCCGAACTATAATTTCGCTGTTAGGCAGAATTATCCTCCGCGAATCGCCGTAACTATTTACTTTTCCGCCCGAAGGTTCCCCGACAAAAATGGTGTTGGTATATTTTTCTAAATCATTGGTCAGCATTTGTGCGGCTGACCAGGTGCTGCGCCCGATGATAGTAAAAAACTTTCCTCTTTGATCAATTTTTGTTGCTCTGATAATTCCTAAAAGCAGTGAACGGTTTAAGTAGTTATTGCCGCCTCGATTCAGACGCAGATCAAGCACAAATTTATCTATAGGTTTAGTTTCAATAAAAGCAAAAAGGTTTCGGGTAAAGGCTTCTAAAGTTTCACTTTCTTTGTCGCCGACTTGATTGAGTTGAAAATAAAGAGTTTTAGAATCCGGTAAATATTCAAACCAGAATCTGTTGTTCGGGTCTTTGAGCCAGAGAGGTGCGGGATTTTTAGAACTGTCGCGGGCATCAATCCAGCCGTCTTTTGGCAGCCAACTATTATCTGTGTCCGGCGTTATCAACTCAGCTTTGCCAAATGGTTTAAGATCAACCGTCCACTGTTTTTCATCGTCTTCAAAAGTGAATTTGACGGTTTCCATCTCATCAATTAGCCCAAGCCCGTTCAAAACTTCGGGCATTGTGAGCAGAAACGGAGCAAAAAACTTAATATCCATCTCGTTATCCCGTCCGATGATTTGTTTGACTGCTTCATATGCTTCGCCAATAGAAACATTGCCGATTTTTACTAATCTTGCACCTAGCAATTTTGAATATTCGCGGGTTGCACTCCGAACAAAAAGCCCATCGCTAAAAACGTATAATTTTATCGGAAAAGTGCGAAAACCGACTTTCGGATCACGGGCAGGTGAAAGACTGGTATGCCCGTCTCCAACCATCGCCACGATCCGTGCCATTTCGACTATTATCTGCTGCCTCGAAAGATTCGGGATTTGAGAATCTAATTTTTTAATTGCGCTTTCAAATTGTTCGCGCGTCATTGTATGAAAAAGATTTTTGTGCTGCCTGGGCATTTCTTCGGCTAAAAAACGTAAATCTGCCCGCCATTGTTCAGCAGTTTGGGCTGGGGAAAGTAAGACAAAAAGAAAGATTGCAATTAGTATTTGGAATGCTTTGTATTTCATAAACCTCTTCAATTGTTTATTAAAGACACACCGCACAGACGACTTTTGTGACAAAATTTTCTTGCCTTATTGAATCATTGAAAAATTTGCAATCGCCTCCAACGCCGGATCACGATTGGCTTTATACATCTCAAAAGTCGGCGGCGTGTAAAGAGTCGGAGCAATCCAAGTCCGAAAATCATAAGGAGAACTGCCTGCCCAATAAAGAGTTGAAATATTTACGCTAAACCGGCTATACGGCAAGGTAAAAGGCGTTTCTTCGCCGATAAAATTCGGACTCGAGCCGCTCGGCTCACCAACAAAAATTGCGTTCGTATTGCGGTCGCAAAAATTGATAAAATTTTGTGCAGCTGAAAAAGTTCTCCGCCCGATGATGATAAAAAGTTTGCCGTTTTGATTGACCTTTTCATTGCGAACCAAGCCGAGTTGCAAAGGCGGATTCAAAAAAGTGTTCCCGCCATTGTTCCAACGCATATCAACCACCAATTTTTCGACCCCATTTTCGCTGATAAATTTGAAAAGTCGCTCGGAAAAAGCCGCTAAAGATTCAGTTTTGTCATTAACTATTTGATTGAATTGAAAATAAACAGTCTTTGTTTCGGGCAAATATTCAAACCAATAATTCGGGTTCAGTTTTTTCAAATAAAGCGGCACAGGCTGGCTCAAAGTCTGCGAAAATGAAAGCCAATTTGCAGGTAAAACTCTCCCGACATCGGGTGCGGTTGCATCAACCGTTAATTCAGCCGTCCGCGTTTTTCCGGAAACATCTTTCACGGTCAAAGTAAT
>DAORIL010000173.1:0-10614 GCA_035438525.1 Pyrinomonadaceae bacterium | reverse complement strand
TATTTATCTCCAAAACATTGATAAATTTTCATAATCCTATCACTTAAAACAAAAATAGCCCACCAAATTTGATGAACTATTTTTGCCTTTTACCTTTTACCTTTTGCCTTCCCGTCAGGGCTTTTGATAATTCGGAAACGGTCCGTTAGCAGGTTTCCTGACCGGATTTTGCTGAGCCGCTTTGAGTGTCACATCAACCGCTTTTTCGAGCTGAGAATCGCGCCCCTGCCGCCATAATTGCGGGTCCAGATCAACCTCAACATCCGGCGCAACACCTTTGTTTTCAACATCAAGCCCGCCTTGGGCATTGCGGAATGCGACACGCGGAGCGCTAACTCCGCCCCCGTCGATCAAGGTTGGATAACTGTAAATCCCAACTAACCCACCCCAAGTCCGTTTCCCAACCAACGAACCGATTTTTGCTTGACGGAACAGCCACGGCAACATATCGCCGCCGCTTGATGAATATTCGTTGATCATCATCGTTTTTGGTCCATTGATTGAATGAACGGGGGTCGTAAAATCTTCGCCCTCGCGGGTTGACCAGTAATTCCAAAGTTGTCGGCGCATGACATCAATAAAATAATCTGCCGCACTACCGCCACCGTTGAAACGTTCGTCAATCACAGCACCTTCTTTATCAATCTGGGCAAAATAGTAACGGTTGAAATTGGTGTAGCCTGCTCCACCTGTATTCGGCAGATAAACATAGCCGAGTTTTCCTCCGCTCAGTTCATAGACCTTGCGCCGATTTCCTTCGATCCACGCCAGATTTCGCAACCCGCCTTCGTTGGCAATTGGCACAACAGTGACGTTTCGTGAGCCCGAACCATCAGGATTTGAACCGACTTTAATAACGATTTGTCTGCCCGCAGTCTCTTCAAAAAAGCGGTAAACATTATCGGTTGATTTTAAATCCCGTCCGTTGACTGCCAGTAAATAATCGCCTTCTTTGACATTAACGCCGGGTTGAGTCAATGGCGCGATCGTGCCGGGATTCCAATTTTCGCCATCATAAATTTTGGCAAAACGATAACGTCCATTCTCGATTTTATAATCCGCACCGAGTAACCCGACGGTGTAGCGAGTCGGATTCGGAACGTCTCCGCCGGTTGAATTATGATGCCCAACCGTCATATTGCCGAGCATTTCCTGGAACAGATAATTCAAATCGGCACGAGTCGCTACGGAATCGAGGAAGACTGCATATTTCTTTTCAGCCGCCGCCAAGTCTAAACCGTGAAAACCAGGATCATAGAAAAAGTCGCGTTGAATGCGCCAAGCCTCGTGATACATCTGTTTCCATTCTTCACGCGGATCAACCCGAACTTCCATATCGCCGACATTGACCACACCTTCGCCCGGTTTCGGCGGTAAAAAGGTGGACATGATCGTAAAACGTCCCGGGAATTGTCCGACCAGCATTTTTTCGCCGTTAGCTGAAACGTCAAATTGGGTGACGTTATCCTGAACTTTGTCGGCTTTGCGGCTGGTAATATCAAAACGATGAAGCGTTGCACCCGGAGGTGTTTGCAGAGCAGTTCCGCTCGGTGGTTGGGCTTCGATTAAAAAGATCGTTCCGGTGCGTCCAACCCACAGACCTTGATAACTGCGAGCCGCCATCGGCAAGGCAACAATCCGTTGCAGAATCTTGTCAAAATCAATTTTAACCGTCACAGGTTCGGGTTTTGCTCCCGGTGGTTTTGGTGTGGCAGGTTTCTCATCCTGTGCTTTTTCTTCATCACTTTCCGGCGAAAGAGGTGATGGATCATCATTTTTTAAAACTACCGCATAAACACTACGACTCGTTTGAAACGGAAAGCCCGACATATCCAGCCAACCTGTTGTCGGTCCTGTGTCGGTGCTGGCGGTGAAATAAACATATTTGCCGTTTTTATCGAAAGCGGGGTAACGGGCATCGCTCAAACCATCAGTGATTTGGGTAGATTTTGCCGTTTCAACCGAATAAACGAAAACCGCGCAGAGACGATTCTTGAGTTGCTTAGAATAAACGATCCATTTATTATCCGGCGACCAATTGGCATCCGTAACAGGTGACGCATTTGGACTTTCAAATGGATCCGTATCAACTTTGACCGGGGTTCCCTTATCAATATCCACATACCAAAGATTCAAACGCTTGTCGGAAAAGGATATTTTCTTGCTGTCGGGCGACCATTTCGGCGTATAAAAATACGATGATGGATTGCCCAAATTTATTTTCTTAACCTCACCCATTCCGTCCTGACTGCGTAAATGGAGCATATATTCGCCCGATTCGTCCGAAAAATAAGCGATCCATTTGCCATCAGGTGACCAAGCCGGATCACGGTCAGCCACGCCCGAAGAATTGGTCAAATTTCGCGCATTTCCTTTTTCAAACGGAACGCTCAGGATTTCACCGCGAGCCTCAAAAACGGCTCTTGCACCCGTCGGAGAAATCGAAGCATTGGCAATTCGTCCGGCAACTCTTTCGTAACGCGGACGAACCGAAGGTAAATCTCCATTGAGAGTAATGTTGACTTTATTAGATTTACCCGATTTTGGATCAAATAAGTTGATCGAGCCGAATTGTTCGTAAACGATCATTCCCGCATTTGCCGAAGCGGTTTTTAAATCTAATCCCGTGTTTGGAACTGCTTCTGTAACTTTTTTGGTTTTGGTATCAAAAGAATAAAGCGTCGTATTTTTGCCGTTGCGGTCTGACAAAAAATAAACCTTGTCGCCAACCCACATCGGCGTGTAGTCGTTGGAATTTTGTTTGGGAATTTCTTCGACGGCTGAATCCGCTATGTTGCCGAGCCAAATTTTGGTCGTCCGTCCACCGCGATATTTTTTCCATTGAGCAAATGCAGGAGCCAACGGCATATAGGCGATTTGCGAACCGTCCGGCGAAAAAGAAGCCTGTCCGCCCGCCATCGGAAACGGCAATTCGGTCGGCAAACCTTCGCCTGTGACAGGCATTGTGAACATTTTCGGAGTCGGCATCAGACTGTTTCGATTGGACAGGAAAACCACCGATTTTCCGTCAGGGGTCCAGCCGATGACTGAATCTCCGCCCGGATGATAAGTGATGCGTTTCGGCTCTCCGCCGTTTGCAGGCATTACAAAAACATCCACGTTTCCATCATATTCACCCGTGAACGCAATCCAGTTTCCGTCGGGCGAAAAATATGGATTGCTTTCCACGCCAACACCCGAAGTCAATCTTTCCGCACTTCCGCCGTCCCGTGCAACCTTCCACAGATCACCCGCATAAACAAAAACGATATGCGTTTGATTAACGGTCGGCTGACGAAAAATCATCGGCTTATCGCCTTGAGCAAAAGCAGCAGAAGCGATAATTAAAACCAAAAATGTTAAGAAAATGTTCTTCATAATTTTTCCTGTTATGTAAAAAATAATCCAAAATCCGAAATCCCCAATCCCAAATCGAATTATGGTTTACCTAATCCCGTTCCTTTCTGATAATTCGGATAATCGGGGCGTTTATATTCTTTAGGCGGATTTTTCCGTAATTCTTCCAAGCACCATTCGACCGCTTTTTCGAGCTGCGGATCGCGTCCTTGTCTCCACATTGCGGGGTCGAATTCAACTTCAATATCAGGAGGAACACCAACATTTTCGACTTCCCATTCGCCGTTCAATCCGTAAACAGCTCCGTTTGGTGCGGTGATTCTTCCCCCGTCCATCAACGGCTGCATTCCCGAGGCGCGGACTAATCCGCCCCAAGTCCGTTTGCCAACCAATGCCCCAACCTTTAATTTTCTGAAAAACCAAGGCATTGCATCTCCGCCTGAACCGGCTAATTCGTTGATCAACATCGCTTTAGGTCCGTAAATCGCGCCTGCCGGAACATTCCAATCTTTTCCGCTGCGAAATGCGAGTTTGGCAAGCTGCTGACGGCTCAGATATTCAGCTACATAATCTGCCAAAAGACCGCCGCTGTTGAAACGCTCATCAATCACCGCGCCTTGTTTATTGGTTTGCGAGAAAAAGTAGCGGTTGAAACTTTCAAAACCGCCGCCGCCCGTGTTTGGAATATAAACGTAGCCGAGTTTGCCGCCGCTTAATTTATCGACCGTGCGGCGATTGTCTTCGATCCAAGCCAAATTCCGCAAACCGTTTTCGCTGGCAGTCGGCACAACCGTCACATTACGCGAACCTGTTCCATCAGGATTTGATCCGACTTTAATGACGACCTGTTTATTCGCGGTGCTTTCAAAAAATTGGTAAATATTGTCGGTTGCTGTCACATTTCGTCCGTTGACTGCCAACAAATATTCACCCGCTTTGACGTTAACACCCGGTGCAGTCAAAGGCGCACGAAGATTCGGATTCCAACTTTCCCCGTTGTAAACTCGCGCAAAACGGTAACGTCCGTTTTCGATTTTGTAATCCGCACCGAGCAATCCGCCAGGAACAAAATTCGGACGTGGTTGATCTCCGCCACTGATAAAGGTATGTCCGACTCCGATTTGATTGACCATCTCGCGAAAAAGATAATTCAAATCATCACGATGCACGACCGATTCCAAATACTGTGCGTATAATTTTTTCGCTTTTTCGAGGTCGAGTCCGTGAGTATTCGGGTCGTAGAAAAAGTCGCGTTCACCTCGCCAGACTTCATTAAACATCTGTTTCCATTCGGCACGCGGATCAACGTAAACTTCCATATCGGCAGTTTTAACGGTGCCTTCGCCCGGACGCGCAGGAATTGTGGTTGAAAGAATACTCCAACCCGGACCTTGCTGAATTAACATTTTTTCGCCATTTGCCGAAATTTTGAAATTACCGATTCCGGTTTTAACTTCTTCGATCTTTCGTTTTTCCAGATCAAATTTTTGAACCGTCAAACCGAATCCGCCGCTTTGAGGAATTTCTAAAATGAAAACAGTTCCTGCCTTTCCGGCAAAAAGTCCGACGTAATTTCGGTTTGGAATTTGCGGAAGTGCAATAATTCGTTGGTCAATTCCGTCCAAATCAATTCGAGTCGGCTCAGCTTCTTTTTTCGGTGCAGGCGTTGGTTTTGGAGTTTCAGCAGGCTTTGGAGTTTCGGTAGGAGTCGCTGTCGGAGTTGGTTTCGGCTCTTCCTTTTTCTCTTCTGTAACTTTTTCTTCATCGCTTTCAGGCGCGAGCGGCGAAGGAATATCATTTCGCAAAACTATCACATAAACGCTCCGTGAACTTTGATGGTTAACTCCCGAAAGGTCTGCAAAACTAATGGTCTGAGCCAAATTGGTGCTAGCGGTAAAAAAGATATATTTGCCGCTTTTATCAAATACAGTGTAACGTGCATCGCCTAAACCGTCCGTAATTTGATTGGTTTGATTTTTATCCAATGAATACAAATAAACTGCCCGCAGACGATTATCCAATTGTCTGGCATATGTAATCCACTTGCTGTCAGGCGACCACGAAGGTTCTAAAACGTCATCCAAATCGGCAAAAGTATTGGTATCAACTTTTGTATTTGTTCCTTTTTCAATATCGAGATACCAAAGATTTACTCGCTGATCGTTGTAAGCAATTTTCTTGCTGTCGGGCGACCAGACGGGGTTAGAATAAAAGTTTGGTGCTTCGCCTAATGCGAATTTTTTGACTTCGCCTGTTCCGTCCTGACTTTCCAGATGAAGCATATATTCGCCCGATTCATCGGAAAAATAAGCGATCCATTTACCATCAGGCGACCACGCCGGATCACGTTCCATCACATTTGTCGTATTGGTCAAATTGCGCGGATCCCCTTTGTCGGCAGGTGCGGAAATGATTTCGCCGCGAGCTTCAAAAACGGCTCTCGCTCCGGTCGGAGAAATTGCAGCGCTCGAGATTCTGCTTCCGACTTTTTCATAACGCGGACGAACACCGGGAAAATCTCCCGCAACCCGAATATCAATTTTTTTCGGTGACTTTGAATTTGCTTCAAGCGTGAAAATCGTTCCGAATTGTTCGTAAACAATCGTGTTTCCATTATTTGACGCATATTTGATGTCGAGACCTTTGTTATCAATGATTTGGTCAACCTTTTTCGATTTTGTATCAAACGAAAAGAGCGAAACGACTCCATTTGTGCGATCAGACAAAAAATAAACTTTATCGCCGATCCACATCGGACATTTATCGTTGGAATTTGCACGTGGAACTTTTTCAATGGTCGAATCGGCTAATTTGGCAATCCAAATCGGCTGAGTTTGTCCGCCGTTATAACGTTTCCAATCTGGTTGCCATTGCGAAAGCGGCTCGTAAGCTACAAAATTTCCATCAGGCGAAAAAGTGCCGCGATCAACCATCGGGAGAGGAATTTCGGTCGGTAAACCTTCGCCGTTAACAGGCATTGTAAAAAGTCGGGAATAATTTGAACTGCTGTTTCGGCTTGAAGTGAATAAAACGCTTTTGCCGTCAGGAGTCCAGCCCGAAACTTCGTCGGGCGAAGGATGATAAGTTAGACGCTTTGGCACTCCGCCTGTTTTCGGCACCAAATAAACATCAGTATTTCCGTCATATTCACCCGTAAAAGCAATCCAATTTCCGTCAGGCGAAAAATACGGATTGGTTTCGATTCCAACGCCTGCCGTCAGCCTTTTGGCATCTCCGCCGTTGCGAGAAACAATCCATAGGTCACCGCCATACGAAAAAACGATTTCGGTTTGGTTAATGGTCGGCTGACGAAATAATGTCTGGGCGAAGATGGATAAACCAAAGGTTAGCGTCAGCAAAAAACAGACGAAAATTCTGCTCATTAAAACAATGCTCCTCAAGGAAATTTTGCTTATCTGAATTTGATTTGAATTGCAATCAAAAGAGATTTTTAGTTACTGCATTATTCTACGACAAAATTGTCGGAAAAGTTGTGATTTTTTTTAGATCTGAGAGAAAAACGAAAAAAAAGGAGGAGACTTACTTAAAATCTCCTCCTTCTTAATTTTGCCTTTTACCTTTTTAATTTTTACTTGTTAGCCACCGGCATTTCTTCGCCACCTGTAACAGTAAATTTAATATCGTCATTGAGTTGTGAAAGCTTGATGTCGTTTGCATTATAAGCATCAATTTTCAAACTATATTCGCCATTTACTAGAGGTTTTTCAGCCTTAAAACTATTGCCTTCAACCTTAAAATTGATATACGGTGACATAACTCTCGCTTCTTTTGGATAGAGACCGATTTTGTAATACGCAGCATCGGGATAAGCGTCCCATTTAACTTCCAGAGTTTTTGCGTCAACTTTGGTGTTAGTTTTCGGGCTTTGAGCTTTCACATCTGATTTAAAAAGATTTGTCGGCGGAGCAAAAAAGGTTTTATCAGCTTCAAATTTATATTTAGCGGCGGAAATGCCTAAACTTTGCGCGGCAAAAACATAACTTGGAGTGTTATAAACGCGAACTAATAAGCCTTCGTAATCTTTCGGTTCGACATTTTTAAATAAATATTCGCCGTTTTCATCAGTTTTAGTCGTATATTGTTGACCACTGCAACCCAAAATCGTGCTGAATTTTTCGCATAATTTTGCTTCAACATTCGGCGCAGGTTTTTCGTTAAACAAGGCTTTTCCCTGCACGTTAGCTTTTCCCGATTCGGGTTTTTCTTTTTCCGTTCCCGATTCCGAAGGCACATAACCATCTTTAGTTAATTGGGTGCCGGGTGTTTTGGATTCTTTTTTATCGGCGGTTGTGTTTCCTGTTGTAGTTTTGGTTTCCTGTTTGCAAGCAAAAGCGAATGACGCAATTGCAATTACAAAAACTAAAAGTGTTTTCTTCATTTTTTGGATTCTGACTCCCTGTGTTTGTTTGTTATAAAAAACCAATCGGCGACATTTTCTAAAATTTTATAACCGATTTCTTTATTGAATGAATTTTCTAAGCTTTCTTGCAAAGTTTTTTGGGAAACATATTTTCAACGCAAAAGGACAAAAAACACAAAAGCAAAGTTTTTTTGAAACCTAGAACAAAAAAGAGACGACTTCTTCAAACCTCCTCCAATATCATAGATGTTATAAGCCTCAATTCATACGCTGTGTCGCCGTTTTTCAAAGTTTTATTAGGCTTAATAATTCCACTGTTGAGCTGAAGCAAGCACAATCGTTTGAGATTTTTCAGTATAGTAATTCAATTTTCGTCTAACATAAGTTGAACAATCCGGGTCCATCACATATAAAAAGGGATCCTCGCCCTCACTTCTGGCAATAATGACGTTCATATGTGCGCCTTTTAATGCCGGATCATAATAAGAAATAAATGTCGGACTGCAACTTAAATGTGAATCAAGTGTTTTAAGATCAATTTGCCCAGCTGCCCTAGACAGCCAGTTTTGGAAAATTGACCATCTGTTATCTGCAAACATAGCCTTAACCCCGGCATCTGTGAGCCCGCCAATTGTGCAATCGGGACCGGGGGCAGCGGTATATATTTTGTAAAGACTTGCTATATCCTGCATAGACCAATTTATTTTCCTGACTGATGCCAGCCACCAAGACATACACGCCGCCCAACATCCCATTTTTTCCTTATCTTGTTTAACAGGCTCACCTTTAAAATGTTCCCATCCCATAATTACATTCTCCTTAAAATATCGCTGTTAAATTTGAAAGCCAAAAACACTTTCAATACCTAATGCGAAAGTTTGAGAAGGAAACTATCATTTTTTTTATTTTCTTTGTAAAACCCGCAAAACTTCCGCCACGCTCCACGCTTGGGCAAAACACCCACGCGATAAATGAGGCGCATCAGCATCGAATATTTCGGAAATTTGTCCGAGCCCCGCTTCTTTTAAATGAGTTTCAAAACCTTGTAAGAATTCCCAAATTTGCCGTTCGGTCTTTTTAGTTTTAGGATTAACCCGGCGATAAGCGTCAATAAATCCGCCAATCAACCAACCCCAAACTGTTCCCTGATGATAACTGCCGTCTCGCTGCAAAGGTGAGCCGATATAAATCGGACAATAATCCTTATCTTTGGGCGAGAGTGAGCGCAAGCCGACAGGAGTCAGTAATTCATCCTCAACTTTTTGGACAACTTTTTTAGCTTGTCCGATCGAAAGCATCGTATTTGGCAAGCTAACCGCAAAAACTTGATTGGGACGCACTGAAAAGTCTTGCGTTTCACCTTCAATAACGTCGAATAAACAATATTCTACGTCATTCCAAAATTTTTCGCTAAAACTCTTTTTTGCCCGTTTTGCCATTGCATTGTATTGCTCTTTTTCGGCTTTATCGCCAAAATGCTCGGCAAATTCTGCCATCACACACAAAGCGTTATACCAGAGAGCCTGAATCTCGACTGGTTTACCGATGCGCGGAGTCACTACCCAATCACCGATTTTGGCATCCATCCAGGTTAGCTGAACACCTTTTACCCCCGCGTGAAGCAATCCGTCTTCATCTACAAAAATTCCGTAGCGAGTTCCTTTCATGTGCCACGCAATAGTTTCCGACAATTTGTCATATAAAAATTGGCGGACAAAATCGTAATCTTTTGTCTTTTCGACGTAGCCACGAATCGCTTCAAAATACCAGAGCGTGGCATCAACCGTATTATATTCAGGAATTTCACCCGCGTCAGGAAAACGATTCGGCAGCATTCCCTGCGAAAGATGATTGGAAAATTCGAGCAAGATTGAACGGGCAATTTCTTCGCGGTTGGTAGCAAGAGTCAAACCATTGAGAGCAATCATTGTGTCACGTCCCCAATCTGAAAACCATGGATATCCGGCAATTACAGTTTGACCTGCGCCGCGTTTGACGATGAACTGATCCGCCGCTAAAACGAGTTGTTTAGTAAACTCATCTTCTGCACCTGCTTGCATTATCAACGCATCTCGACGAGCAATTTCGGTCAGTTTAAAACTTAACGCATCTGAAAGCTGCTGCGGTTCGGTTGAAGCAATGACAATCGCATCTTCCGCTAAATCAAATTTTAAAGAGAATGGTTGAAATAAATCTTCGTGATAATCAAATCCGCGTTCTTTTTCAATCGCATATTCAAAATTTCGATACCAAAAGCCTGTATTTTCAACCGATTGCGCATTATGAGTTAAATAGAACTCAGGCATTTCTGCTTCGGGTTTGAGATAAACCAAATTATCAAAAACCTCAAAATTCGGATTAAATTTCGGCGTTTCGTGCTGTAAAGAATGGTAATCAACAAATGAAAGCAACGGTTTTAACTCAATCGAAATTTCTGCCCGCTGACCACCGACCACTGACCACTGACAAACAGTTGAATTCTGCCCGTGAACCATAAAAAGTGACTTTTCGATTTCAACTCCTTCAACCTCGTAAACCCAAGTTGGAAAAGGTGATAAAGCAAAAGATTTCAAATATTTGTAGCCTTCGGGATTGATAGCATTTGGGTATTGATTTGACGAGAGTTCATAAGATCTTCCGTCAATCGTCAGAGTTTCCTCAAACTTGGAAAGCATAGTAATTCTTCCCAAAGGAGGTTTCGTCGCAGCAGTCAAAAGCCCATGATAACGGCGCGAATTTGCTCCCGAAATCGTTCCATTGGCAAATCCTCCGATGCCGTTTGTTTCCAACCATTCTCGCGAAGTTGCGCTCTCAAAATTATTGCAGATCTGTTTATCAAATTTAATCATCTCTATTGTAAATTCCCTTTGCAATTT
>DAORIL010000172.1:0-10787 GCA_035438525.1 Pyrinomonadaceae bacterium | reverse complement strand
TTTTGAATTGCGGGCAGAAACTGAGTATCGAAAATATCAAAAAAAGCCAATGCCGGTTCGTAAGATTTCCTTAAAAATACTTCTTTCGTTTGAGGATCCGCTAATTCTTTTTCCCAATACAAATGCCTTGTTTTATATTCTTCCCTTAATTTTTTACTTTGTTCGATCAAGCCGGGGATTTCGCCTTGATTAGTCGTATTTGACATCTGAAGTGCAATTAAATACGATTCGACCAAATATTCAGGCGGTGGTAAAATATCTGCCAACAGATCTTTTTGCTTTACGATGTTGTTATAAAGTTCTCCGTTAACCTCAACTTTTACCATGGTTCGATAAAAATTGATGCCCAACACCGCAAAACCGACAACCGCAATCGCGATCAGCATAAGAAGTTTATATTTTACTTTTAAGTTATTGAATTTAATCATTTTACTCTATTTGTTTGGTAATGACTTTAAATAACAGGAATGGCAAGCTGAATTTGATTCAACCTGCCATTCGATACTTTAGAACTCCCGCAACACTGTATTGTCCGAATCATCAAAAGGAATAAAGTTTTCCACATCTATCGAGGCTAAACCAGTTTCCTTACTTCTGGATTTGACCAAATTTTTTTTATGGGAACTATTGGTGGTTGAAAACGATTTGTTAGTTGTGATCACCGTTTGAAATGCAGATTTTGTTCCATTTCTGAATGTGCTTCCGGTGTTAGAATTTGAAGTTAGTTTATAACTTTCGATCAAACCAAGCATTTCCTGTGATTGACTGGATAATTCTTCAGCGGCACTGGCTGATTCTTCTGAATTAGCTGCGGCTGATTGTGTCACACTGTTCATTTGTTCAACTGCAATATTGATTTGTCTAACACCTTGATTTTGTTGTTCGGAAGCCGCAGCAATTTCGGAAACCACTACACTGACCTTTTCAATTTGGGCATTAATTTCTTCAAAGTTTTGTAGAACCTCTGAGTTAAGTAAAACTCCTTCATTTGTATTAGTAACAGCTTCATCAATCAATTGCGCGGTATTTTTAGCCGCTTCGGCAGAACGCATGGCCAGATTACGAACCTCTTCGGCCACCACCGCAAAACCTTTTCCGGCATCTCCTGCCCGGGCGGCTTCGACCGCCGCGTTAAGGGCTAATAGATTGGTTTGAAAAGCGATTTCTTCGATCGTTTTAACGATTTTGGCCGTTGCATCTGATGAGGTTTTAATTTTTTCGACCGCGTTGGAAAGTTTTTCCATACTGTTTTTGCCGCGGTGGGTTGTGCTTAGGGCATCATCCGATAAAGAATGTGCTTCTTTAGAATTAATTTCGTTTTTACGCGACATCGAAGAAATTTCTTGAATATTGCTCGAAACTTCTTCTAAAGTGGAGGCCTGTTCCGATGAACTCTGGGCTAATGCCTGGCTTCCGCTGCTAATTTGTCCGGCGGCAGCAGCCACCTGTTCCGCACTTCCGGCAATTTGCATAAATCCTTCATTAAGATTAGTTGCTGCAATATTTACTGAATTTTTGATCTTGGCAAAATCACCTTTGTAAACTCCTTGCATTTGAGCTGTCAGATCGCGGTTTGCAATTCGTTCGAGAACCTTGGCAGCTTCATTGATCGGAGTTGCAACGGCATCGATCATGGAATTGGCTCCGCCAATTAGCTTTTGATAAATCCCCTTGAATTTACTGCCGTCAGCCCGATATTCTAACTTTCCTTCTTTGGCAGCATCGATCAATGCCATTTTTTCAGTTAAGAGGTTTTGTAGTGTGTCGGAGGTTTGTTTGAGATTTTTGGCTAAAACATCCTTCTCTGAACGGGCAGTGATTTGGTTAGTTAAATCACCATTTCCAAGTGCTTCCACTGAACTAGACACATTTTTTATATATAAGTTCAAATTTCGAAAAGCATCAGCAAGGAACCCGATTTCATCCTTTGACCGATAATCAAAGTTTTGGTTGGTGTCACCTTCAGAAACTGCCTGAATTTTTTCAACCAACTGACCAAGCGGTCCGGTGATTATTCTGTTCATAAACCAACCGAGAAAACTAACTACAGAACCGATCACAACCGCAATGAAAATAAGAGCCGCCGACCAAAAATTTATAGAAGAAGCCGCATCGCTTTCAACCTTAGCGTTTTCGGCAGTATTTAGTTTTGAAACTTCACTAAGAACTTCTTTTTGCTGAAGATATTTTTCTTCTAAAACGGTGTCATTCAAATCAGAGACTTTTTTCTTATCTCCGCTTAACGCCGCCGGAATTAATTCCTTCTGTGCTACATCGTAAAATTCCTGCGCCAATTTGTCTGATTTATCGGTAATTAAGGATTTGATCTCGCCTTCAGGTAGTTTAGTTTTCCATTCTGTCAAAGCCTCTTCGTAATCTTTCTGATTTTTTTTAAGTTCTTCGACCAAGGTCTTGATATGGTTAGGATCCTCTTCAGCCTCAATTCGCAGGGTCAGGAAGTAACTGTCCAAAACCCAAAGTCGAGGTGCAGCTAAATCGTTCTGTAGATCCATTTCGCCTTCAATTTTGTGGTAAAGTTCACTATTGATTTTATAAGTGTGTAAAGTGATGTAAGAAAGAATTCCAAAAAAAAGAAATCCGACAATAAATATTCCAATGAGAAGTGCAATCTTCAGTTTTATAGTTAAATTTGTTAGAAATGACATAGTAGCCTCATATATTAAAAAAATTTTGGAGCTAAGGTTTATTGAGAAAAACCATCGAATTTGGCTCAAAATTTTTAAAAGAATTTTCCGTAAGAAATTGAAAACAAATTATTTCCGTGTCCTACATTGCCAAAATTATATCCTGTATAAATAACCCCATTTTTCTTTACCGGAATGCTCAAACCGGCAGCAGCATATCCAAAACGGTTTTTGCCGCTGGTCCAATCAGCAAAAAAGCTGACTCCTTTGGCAATATTTTGTTCATAACCGAGCATTACACCATGTTTATTTCCGTTTATGGATTTTGCGCCAACCACTGTATAAACTCCGCTGGTCAAACGGAAGTTATTAGCAAAATTAAAACTTTTGCTCAGGTTAGAGTAGACAAATGCTGATGGCTGGGTTCCTTTTTCTTCACGAATCGGAACAAAAATCATCGCACCGCCCGAAACTGCAACTTTATTTTTTTCGTTTTTATAAACTTTCCACTTAAAATTTGGAACAATTTCAACCGGTGAAATTCCGTGATTTCTGGTAAAACAAAAATTTGCCCCTATTTCGAAATCTTTATGAACTCCATAGATTGTTTTCAAACCGTAGGCTTGAAATCCGCCATCAACATATTTGGCAAAATGTCCGGCATGATTTACTTCAATATAAAAATCTTTTGACTCGATAATATCAGTCGAAGGTATGTTTGAAATAGTTGTTTGGGCGGAGGAAATTTGAGCCGCAAACAATAATAAAAATAAGTTAAAACTAAAAAGTATCTTTGAAATTTTCATATATTTACCTAAATTTTTGAGAATTATCGCTTTTGGATTTACGCGCTGATCTTTTCCCCTGCAACCTCTTGTATTTGCACAACTTCTTGCGCTGTCAAAATTCGTTCGATATCCAACAAAAGCCGAACACGACCATTGGTATTACCGATCCCGAGCAAATAATCGGTGCTGACATCGGTTCCGAATGAAGGAACGTCTTCGATTTCAGCGTCGGAAATATCCAGAACCTCTGAAACTTTATCAACGATCACACCGATTTCGAGTCCGTTGGTCTGAACCACAATGATGCAGGTTTCGCTGGTTTCTTCGCGTTGTTCCATATTGAATTTGCTTCGCAGATCAGTGACCGGAATGATTTTTCCGCGCAGATTAATTACACCTTTGACAAATTCTGGAGTTCGCGGAACCCGGGTGATCGGGAGAATTTTAATTATTTCCTGCACTTTCAAGATCTCAATTCCATATTCTTCTTCTTTGAGGAAAAAACTTAAAAATTTTCCGCCTTGATTTTTAATATTAGTTTTGGCAATAGTTGCCGTAGTTTCAATGTTCATTTTTTTGCTCCTGAGAGTTTTATGTTATGCCGCTATTTTATGCGGTTCTTCCATTTCCTTTTGGTTTGACATGCTCAATGTTTGTCTGGCGAGTCCAACAATTTCGGTAGTATCCAAAATCAAACCAACACAGCCATCGCCTAAAATTGCCCCGCCCGAAACGCCCGGAATTTTACCGACTCCCTGACCGAGAGTTTTGGTAACGACCTGCTGTTGCCCGAGAAGTTCGTCAACCAGCAAAGCACATCTTCGTCTGCCGTCAGCCACAATCATCAACAAACCTTCGGTTGGGTCTTCAATAGCACCTTCTACATCAAAAAGTTGGTGCAGACGGAAAACCGGCATCAATTCACCTCGCAAACTGACCAATTCACCCCGTCCCGTTACACTTGAAAGCATTTTCTGATTCGGCTGAAAACTAAGGTGAATATTGACCGTCGGAACAATATATTTTTCCGATCCAACCCGAACCAGCATCCCGTCCGTGATAGCTAAGGTCAATGGAATCCGAATCGTAAAGACCGAACCCTTGCCTTTTTCTGATGAAATTTCGATCCGTCCCCGAATTGCTTCGATATTGCGGCGCACCACATCCATTCCAACCCCACGTCCTGAAACATCTGTAACGGACTCAGCTGTCGAGAAACCGGGTGCAAAGATCAGGTGGAAAATTTCACTTTCAGACATTCCTTTGCCTGATTCGATCAAATTTTTAGAAATTGCTTTGGCAACCAGTTTTTCCGGATCAAGTCCGGCTCCGTCATCGCTTAATTCGACCACAACATCGCCGCCCGCGTGATATGCCTCCAGTTTTACTTTTCCGGTAGGCGATTTATTAATGGATTGGCGAATATCAGGCGTTTCGATACCGTGATCAACTGCGTTACGAACCATGTGAATCAGTGGATCGGCAATCAAATCGACCATATTGCGGTCAATTTCAGTTTCCTCACCATCGGTAATAAATTCGACTTTTTTACCGCATTTTTTTGAAACATCCCGCACCAGTCGCGCCATTTTTTGAAAAGAGTTCTTAAGCGGAATCATTCGCATTCCCATACTCAAATCTTGTAATTCCCGAACAATTTTTCCGGCATGCGAGATTTTCCGGGTAAGTTCGTGATGAAGTCCCTGAACAACAGTTGTATCCTGTGCCAGCATTGATTGAGCAATGACCAGTTCGCCAACCATATCAATCAAACGGTCAAGTCGATCAGTGCGAACCCGCACTGAAGAATCCGGAGTTTGTGCTTTTTTGGTAAAACTGTTTTCATTATCGCTACCCGTAAACAAGGCAATATTTTGTGATAAAGAAGTATTTTCATTGTTTCCGGTGGTCAAGACCTCTTCGATAATTTCCTGAATCGAAATGGGTTCTGTTGAATCTTGGTGATTATCGAATGGTTTTTGTTTTGTAATTTGAAAATCAGATTCACCAGTCACACCGAAACTTTCCGGATTTTTTAGAATGGTAATCAATTCGGTAAAACCGACAGGCAATTGTAAAATTGTCCCGACCGAACATCCCTCAACTGCTTTCAACATTGATTTTAGAGTGTCAAGAGAGCGAAGTGCCAGATTTGCATACCCGCCGCTGCATTGGATTTCGCGATCACGGATTCGACTCAAAAGCGATTCAGCATGATGTGCCAGTTCAGTAAGTCTTTTTAAGCCGAGATAGGCAGAAGAGCCTTTTACGGTATGAAATGCACGGAAAATGGTATTAACACTTTCATTATTTTCCGGTTCCGTTTCAAGTGTTAGAAGTGCACTTTCGGCGGCTTCAAGCATTTCATAACTTTCAACGACAAATTCCGAAACCAAACTCAAATCGGAATCTACAGGTAAAATATCCGGTTCAAATTCCTCAATTAGTTCCATTTCAATTGGCAATGATTCTATTTTGCCCGAATTCTGGGAATTAATTGTTTTGGCAGGTTTAGTTTCGATTGGTTCTTCTTTTTTAACCTGAGCAGGAGAAGTTTCCAATTCTGCCGGAAATAAAATGGTTAATTCATCTCTTTCACAATTATTGGCTTTATCGATCAATTCACTAACCAAATTAAATGTATCCGAGACATTTTCAGATTTTCCGTTAATAATTTTGGTTAATTCCCGGGCGGCTTTGACTATTAATTTGCGTTTTTCGGTGTTCTTTTCCTCGACCGAAATGACCTTCAATGTTTCACAGACATTTTCCAGCCCTTTTTTATCGGATAAATCCAAATTTATGAGCGAAGCCGCAACTTCATCAAGCGAACTGATCGAAACGCGATGTTCAACCTGATCTATAATTTCCTCTTCATCTGCTTTTATCTTTTGAAGTTCATTTTGCAAACCCGTTTTCGCCTGTTTGAGCATTAGTTCCAGAATTGGGTTCGGGTGCGCTCCGAGAGCTTGCTCAGAGGCAATCAAAGCTCCCAAAACCGCTTTGACCATTAGTTCAAAATCATCAAATTGTTCCAGAAATATTGCTTGTAAAGCGTTTAGACAAAGAGTTAAGGCTTCTGTGACCTCGCTGTGGCTTTCCGGAATTTCAACAATCACGGATTCCAATGCAGAACCGGAATGAATTATTGTTTCCTTATCATCGTGTTGTAAGGAACTGAGTTGGTTTCTTGTCTGATTGATGGCAAGAATCGTTTGTCTTTCTATTTGAGACATAGCAAAAATAACTTTTTGGAAATGTTAGAACCTTGAAAGATCAAATTAAGGTTATCTGTGTCGGGCAACGACCAGTTTGACCATAAAATGATGTGAGCCGGACATGAAGTAAATTCGGTGTGCAATCAAACTGTCTGACATCAATTGTTCGAAATCGCTTCCTCTGGTGACGGTAGGTAAAGACATATGTGACCGAACGCCGACATTTTCCAAATTCCCGCATAAAACACCTGCCAGAACATTGGTTAGCTCACCGACGACATCACCCATATCTTCACTGTCATACGGAATCTCAAATCCGGCAAATTTCTGAGCCATCAATTCAGCTGAATCAAATGGCAAAACCAAAATCAAAGACCAGGTTAAATCGCCGACAAATGAAATAATTCCGTCAATCTTCATTCCGTGTTTGAAGTCGGTCGGATCACATTCCAAAGTCTGAACTTCACCGCAAATTTTCGTGAATGATTCGACTGTAGCTTTTTTTGTTTGTTCGACCAGAACAGCCGGAACTTCGTCGTGGTAAATAAAGGGCATCTGCGGAGCAGTGTATGTTTGGGTGCTTGTCAACATATATTTTTGTGGTTTTTAATTTAGCCAAGTAATTTGCTAAAAAACCCCCCCCCTTGTTTTACCGGTGTGGGAGCAGGTTTTGCTGCAGTGGTAGATTTTTGACGTTTTTTTATGATCTCTTCAACAACTGGCGAAACTTTTTCACGAATTTCATCTACTGTAAAAGGTTTTGTGACATAACAGGTGATTCGAGCTTTATCATAAGCATTTTGTTGTTTTTCCGAACTCGTTTCGCTGGTGATCATCACGATTGGAATGTGATTTGCCCAGCTCATTGCCCGAACTTCACGAGCGAATTCGATACCATTCATTCCCGGCATATTCCAATCAACGAAAATAATATCAATCGTGTCGGAATCGAATTTTCCGATGGCTTCCGACCCGCTTCCAGATTCGGTAAATGTAAATTCGGCGATTTCTGCTTGTTGCAAAGTTTGCATCACCATATTCCGCATGACACGCGAATCATCTATTACCATTGCATTGAGGGCTACTAATTGCTTTTCATTTTCTGACATTTTTTGTTTTCCTTTGTTTTTGTTGTAAAGATTTTGATCCAAAAATAATTACGTCAGGATTCTTATCGGCATGATTTGCCGAAACTTTAATTTTTCTATTTTATTTCCCCAAAAAAAGACAAAAAAAATGCAGCTGTCCGCCGCCTTTTTTTATCAATTTGATTTTGTATTCAGAGTATTAAAAATTTCTGCTATAAGCTAAACCTTTTTTGTTTTCATGCAAATAAGCGTTGGTTGAGTATTGAGATTTATCCAGATTTTTCAAATTTTCAACTATTTCTGTCCGCGAAGCAGTCAATAGTAACCGCGTTTTCTGGTCTTGAGCCAGAGTTTTGTTGGCTAATTCGATCACCCGGTTTGTCACATCGTATTGACTAATATTTTCGCCTTTTGATTCCAAACGACCTCGCAGCTCACCAATTTGTTGTTGAAATGTTTCGAGCCGTTTACCGATTTCGGCACGTTCGGAAACAATATCCCAGATTTTTAAGAATTGCCCCTGCTCGGCAGCAAGAGTTTCTTCCCGGGCTAAAAGGAGAAGTTTTTCTAAATCGCTACATTGAGCAGCCAGCAAATCAATTAGAGAGTCGGAATTTTTTTTAAGGTTATCGTGCGAAATCATAGGAATTGTTTAGCTACCAAACTAACTGGTAATTGCAAGGGATTTTTCAAAAGGTGCCGTTTGCAGCGAATTTTGGGCATTTGTTTCCCAGGCATCACGCACCGGCTGCAGCAACTCAGCGGCGCGACGCATTAAATCTGCGTTCAGTTCCGCACTTGCCCGGAGAATTAAAACTATCAGACTGCGGTATAATTTATCAAGACTTATGGCAACTGTTCCGCCTCTTTCAAAATCCAGAATTGATTGCAAGTAATTGATAATATCGAGAGCCCGGTTGGAATGCTCTCCTTTAGCGGCATAATCTTCAGCTTCGATGTCAACCGCCGACAAATTCAGAAATTTGATAGCGCCGTCATAGAGCATCACGATTTGCTTGAGTGGATTGGTTTCGGTATTTGCTATTCTGCCATAGCTGGCAAGTGCTTTCGGTTGTGCGTTCATTTGTTTTTTTCCTTTTCAAAAACTCAATTGACTTATCGGCTGAAATGAAAAAATCTTAACCTTTTTGAAAAGAATTAATTGTTGGATGAATTTTGCAGAGATTTAATGATATTACCTAATGCAGTCCCTTGTCCGCTTAATTGACCTATAGCTGCATCCGCCACCGAAAATTGTTTAGTTAAAGCTGTTTTTAACCGATTGATAGCTTCCAAACGGTTTGAAATCGTATCGTTGAGACTTTTGAGGGAAGATTGATAACCGTTGATGGCAGTTTGGACACTCCCGGAAACACTATCACTCAACCCATTTGATGCGGTATAGATCTTTTGGAATATTCCTTCTTTCCCATCAGTTTTGCCAAATAACAAAGCTTTGACATCATCAGGATTATTTTTAAGTTTTTCATTAAAAGCAGACGAATCAAGGGTCAGTTTTCCATCGTCGGCTTTGGTAATTCCCAGTTCGGTCAATGATTTGAAGGTTCCGCCGTTGTCTTCTGAAATGATCCCGACGGTATCACGCAATTGCTGCTGAACGTTTCTCAAAGTCGAATCCCCCGCCAAAATTCCGGTCGGACGGTTTTTAGCATCCTTTTTATATTGGGTCCCGACAAAATCCTGAATAGCATTGTAGGCATTAATAAACCCGCGCAATTTATTTTCGATGTCGGTTGACTGCGTCACACCAATGGTTGCCGTTCCGGTTTTTTTAAGATTTAAAGTAACACCCGTGATCGCATCCGAAATTGAGTTGGTTGAACGGGTAATGGCTAAACCATTGATGGTTAAAGAAGCATCAAGTTTAGTAAAATCTGAATCAGGCGGATTTAGTGAACGAATATTCAAATCGGTTAAAGTTCCGGTGGTTGAGGTTTCAACCAGTTCGACTCGTCCGGTTGCTCCCGATTCCTTTGAACTTAAAACAAGTTGTTGTCCCGTTCCATCACCTTTCACATCAACGATACTGGCAGTGATTCCGGCATTTTTAGCGTTGATAGCATCACGCAAGCCTGCCAATGTGTTATTTGATGAATCTATCGAAATCGAAACTCCTTCGCTTGCTCCGCCTTTGCGAAGCTCAAAGGTGGCATTTGTTTCGCCATTAACTAAAATGGCAGCAGAAGTCGAGGAAAATGAACGAGAGGCTTGTGACAAATTTGTTGCCAGTCGGGCGATATTAAGGTCATAGCCTCCCAGATTTGCCTCATTCGTCGCGGTTGAAGTGATAATTGTGGCATCGCTCGTTGTCGTGCTTCGTCCGGTTCCTAATTCCCGATTAGTTAAAGCCTGCCCTGAACTTGTCAGAGTTGCAAGAGCCGTATTCAATTGTTTGAGCGCATCAATTCTGCTGTTATAATCATTGGCTTTTGATTGCATCTGCGTCACCGGTCGCGAACGCTGGGTTAAAATTGCATCGCGGATAACCCCGAAATCAATTCCACTGCCGACACCACTAAAACTTGTTTCACCTGCCATAATGTTTTGAATTTCGCGGTCAATCAAGAAATTTCTGACTGATTACGCGCCTTTTATTAATCAATTTCATCCACGAACTGACCTTGTAGTTTGACAAAGTCAGCCGCGAGTTTTAACGAAACTTCTGAAGGAAATTGCCGAACTTCTTCCCCGGTTTTACCGTCAATCATTTCAACTACCAGCTGATTTGTCTCACTATCCCGGCTGAATCTTAGAGAAATATTGTGTTCTGCCAAATCCTCTTTTAATTTGTCCAAATTTTTGACCTGCTCCTGCTTTTTTTCGGACCAAGGTTCTTTCGGCTTTTCTGCTTTTGTTTCAACCAAATTTTCCGAATTCTGTTGAGGGGATAAAGCAGAATTCAATGTTAAATTCAATGTATTTATCTGCATTTTCTGAACTCCTTTTCAACGCTAAAGGGCGAAGACTGCCGTTATGCAAGCCTTCGCCCTTCAATTTGGAGTAATTTTTCTTCACTCAATTAATTAA
>DAORIL010000171.1:0-10800 GCA_035438525.1 Pyrinomonadaceae bacterium | reverse complement strand
TAGCCATTGCGTTAAGCGGTCTTTTTTTGTAAGTTTTGTTTGTGATTTCACTAACGGAAAAAATTAAACAAAAAGCCTTTGAGATTGGTTTTCACAAAATCGGGATTGTGCCCGCTGATGCCCTGACACATGAGAAAGAGCATCTGGAACAATGGATTAACTCAAATCATCACGCCGAAATGAAATGGATGGAGCGCGAACCGGAAAAACGGGCTAATCCGACATTACTCTTTCCCGAAGCCAAAACCGTTATTGCAGTTGCGTTAAATTATTATACTCCCCACAATCACGAAGCCGATCAAAACAAAGGCAAAGTTTCGCGGTATGCGTGGGGTGACGATTACCACGATGTCATGCAAGGAAAATTACGCGAATTATTAAATTGGCTTAATTCCAAAATTCCCGAGGCAGAAGGCAAAATTTGTTGTGATATTCAACCCATTATGGATAAAGCGTGGGCAGTTCGGTCCGGATTAGGTTGGATTGGCAAACATTCAAATTTAATCACTAAAGATTACGGTTCATGGGTTTTCTTAGGCGAAATTTTGCTAAATTTAGAATTGGACTATGATAATTTTATTGAGTCTGACCATTGTGGAAATTGCACGGCTTGCCTTGATGCTTGCCCAACAAATGCTATAATTGAGCCGTATTTGGTTGACTCTAAACGCTGTTTATCATACGATACTATCGAACTGCGCGCCCCCCAACTCCCAGACGAAATTGTGAATGACTTAGACGGTTGGCTCTATGGTTGCGATGTTTGCCAGGATGTTTGCCCTTGGAATCGATTTCAAAAAGAAACCGAAGAACAAAGATTTGAGCCACGCGAAAATAATGTTTCGCCCGATTTACAAAAAATTTTATCGCTTTCGCACGAGGAATATATTGAAAAATTTCGCGGCAGTGCAATGAAAAGAACAAAATTAAGCGGACTGCAACGCAATGCCAAAGCGTTATTGGAAAAGAATTTGGAGAAGAATGAAAATGATGCGTTTGAAAAATAATTTAAGGCAAAATATTTTGATTTTGGTTGTCGTTTTTAGCTTTTTGGTTGTTTGTTTTGCTAATCCGGTTGAAAGCGCACAAACTAAAACATCAACTAAACCGACACCAACCCCAACCAAAAAGAAAACAACTCCAACGCCAAATAAAACGGCTAAAGCTGCTGCTACGCCAAAGCCTAAAACTTCTCCGACTCCAACCAAATCGCCAACTTCAACTGCCTTTCAGCAAATTATAGCCACTGCCGCCGGAGCACGGGTGCGAGCCAAATCCAGCACTAGTTCTGCCGAAGTTCAACGAGTAAAACTCGGAACTTTGATCAAAGTTTTAGAAAAAACGAGCAATGATTGGTATCGCATCGAAATTCCTGCCAAACCTAAAAATGTTACCGGCTGGATGTCAGGTCAGGTTGCTGATGATTGGGATGCCGCTAAAAAAGAAGACATCTATCGTCGCTTAGTAGATAAAAATTATAAACCCGAAGGTCTTTCTTTTCTTGATGCATCTGAGTTATTCGAATTTCTCGGCAAAGCGCAAACCGAACTCAAAACCTCTAAATCTCTGCCTGAATATGGACTTAAACAACTGATTGTGCTGAAACAAACCTTAAAAGCAATCCCATTTGGCAAGGATAAAGAGAATCCGTATAAATCTTTCTTGAAAACCTACGATAAAAGTGTAGTTTATAGCGAGCCCGCCGGTGAATGGTTCGTTCGTTCCGATTTGTTTTGGGAACTCCGCAAAAAATACGCGGCTTCCCCAACTGCCGAAGAAATTGCCTGGACAGCAACTCAAAATCCGCTTCCGGGCGAATGCGAAGGATACGTTAATTGCTATTTGTTTATCTTGCGCCAAACCGATGCTGAATATTTGAATCTCTATCCGGCAGGAAAATATTCCGGCGAAGCACTCAAAAATATCCAAAACCAGCTTGAACCGATTGTTGATGATCTGGCTGAAAAGAAGATTTATAATGGTCCCAGCGATGTTAGCGACCGGGCTGAATTTAATCGGCTAATCGCTGAAATCAGAACCATCATTTCAAAACTTCCAATTCCTGAAGTTGAAAGACAAAAAAGTATTCAACAACTTAATCAAATCGCCGAAGCCTTTAGATAAACGTCTAATTAGTTGTAGCAAAAGACCTTGTGCATTTTAGTTAAAGCACAAGGTCTTTTCTTTTTAATATATTGTTAAACATTTTTATTTTTCTTTAAAATTTTTTGAAATATTTTATCCATTTGACATATAATAGACTGGAGTTATTTCTAAACTTCCTTCATTTAGAAAAACGCCAACCAAATTGAAGAGGTATATTATTAGTGAATCCCCCCCACTTAAAGATAAGATTGAATAATGAACAAGGGTTCTCTTTTGCTGAACTCTTGATCGTTATGTTTGTTATTTCGATTCTCTCAGTTCTTAGCCTTTTAGCATTTAAATCAGAAAAAAAGTTTTTAGCGGACACTGAAGCCTATTTAATAATGGATATTATTAATGAGGCACGGCAACGTGCGCTGACTCAGCATGAAATAATGCGGGTAGAAATTAATAAAACCCGTAATAGTATCAGTCTGATTAATGAAAATTCCGCCGGAAACTCTAATGATGACAAAATAATTAAAACTTTGGTTTTGCAACATCCTAATTATGTTGTTTTTGATACTGCTCCAACTAATATTGCTGCTGCCCCGACCGACTCAGCCCCTGTTCCGCCAATAGTCTTTAAAACGAGCACACATCCTTTAAGTTTATCTAATCAGGTTGCCACCTTACGTTTTTTGCAAAATGGAAATGTCGTTGATGCAGGATCAAATGCAGTGGGCAGTAATTCAGTCATAACCGGAGCCACTATTTATATTTGGATGCCAAATTATGCGGCATCAGGTCAACCTTTGACTACCGGAAATGTTATTCGCGCTATCACTGTTTTGGGTAGCACAGGGAGTGCTAAATATTGGAAATGCCCGGGTGGAACAGGTCAATGTCCGGGTTGGATTCAATAATGGTTAAGAGAATGAAAAAGACAAATCAAAAAGGTTTTTCATATATTGAGGTCATGTGCGCCATTGTAATCTTGATGATCGGCATTCTGGCTCAATTATCGGCGATTTCGTTCAGTATGCTCCGACAACGAGAAGCCGAACAACAAGGAGTTGCTAAACAAATCGCCTCATCGACTCTTGAATCCATTTTCGCCGCCCGTGATTTAGGTAATGCAGATGGAATCAATAACTTTGCGGCGCTCAACACAAAAGATGTGAGTAGTGCCGGAATTTTTGTGGCAGGCTGGAATCCAATTAGAACCGATGCCGGAAAGGATGGCATTTTGGGAACGGCTGATGATACCTGTGGGAATAACGCAAGCTGCACAGTCGGGAGTTATACCAAAAGCAGTCCGTTTGTTGAAGGATTTGAAAGAAAGATTGTCATTACTGATATTGCAGAAACAGGGGTGACAGTAGCTAAAAAGCGACGGGTTGAAGTAACAGTTCGTTTTTTTGTCGGACAATTGCGGAGAGAACAATCTACGGCAACAATTATCGCAGATTTGCCTTTTTATAAATAATGTCGAACTTATTAAGTATCAAACAAGATTCTAATCAAGCTCAATCAGGTTTTAGTCTGATTGAATTGTTGATTTCCGTCACCATCTTTTTAATTATTATGAGTGCGATTTATGGGCTTTTACGAATCGGTCTTATTTCCCGTAACACACTCAATAAAAGTTCGGAAACCTCTAAAAATGGACGCTCTGCCATCAATGCTGTCGGAAAAGATGTAGTTAATGCCGGACTGGGATTTTCCAGAGTTGGAGGCGTTGTCCCCGATGATTTTGCCGCTCAACTTATCAATATTAATAAAGACTCAGGTCCGGAAAGGGATATTTTGACCGGAATAATCGCCGGAAATGACATCCGTGAAAGCGATCTTTCTAAAAAAGGTCAAAAGAATGATGTGATTGCATTTGCTTTCAGAGATTTAGAATTTAATAGCGGAAATGCTTTGATAATCAATGATGCTCCGGTTGCATCAATTCTCAATAATTCAATCGTCTTAAAAACTAATACCGGTGCCTGTTCTGTCTGTAATCCGTATGATTTGTATTTAATTGAATCAAAAGAGGGAAAGCAAGCTATCGTAATGGCAACTGCCATACCCGATTCCGGCACAATCGTGCTTGGGAATGGTGATCCGCTTAAACTTAATCAATCAGTTATTGAGGGTTCAAATAAACGAAGTATCCTGACCCCCTGCCTTTTGGGAAACACTTCGGATTGTTTTACCTATAGTGCCGGAGTAACCGCAAAAAAGATCTATTGGGTTAGTTTTAGTGTCGAAGCGGACGGAACTTTGGTCAGAACGACTTACGGTAACAATACGGGCGGAACCGCTTCGCAACAAATCCAAAAACAACCTCTCGCCTATGGGGTGCAAAATTTTCAAATTCGCTACCTGATGCAGGACGGAACAATCTCGGACGACCCTTCAAATAAAAATACAACTCCATTAAAAATGAATGAGGTAGTGCAAGTCGAGATTTCGATTACTATTCAAGCCGAAGGGAACGAGGCCGGAACTACCAATACTGAATTAATTAATGTCACTTCTACTTTTAGCACGAGAAATCTGAAATATGATATCCAATAGTTTTTATAAAAAGATGATTAAGGAATTGCAAAATTTTCTGACGCCCAAAATGACCAGACTAGATTCGCAAAAAGGTTCGGCGTTAGTCATTGCATTGTTGGTTTTAGTTTTATTAATGGCATTTACCGCATTAGCAATTTCGCGCTCAACCAGCGAAATATTGGTAACAGGAAATGATATTAGCGAAGGCAAAGCCTATGCTGCCAGTGAAGCCAGTTTAGAAAATCTGACCCGTGATTTTGTTGACATCTTCGAGCAAAAGTTAGTCCCAAGTGATAATGATATTCTAGCCATCAAAAACAAGCCTGTTCCGGGATTTGAGAAGTTCACTTTTGCTACCAATATCACTAAAACCAGTGAAAATGCGGCAACTATTCTAACCGGAGGAAGTTACAGCGGATTATACGCTTTACGTGATTCCTGGGAAGTTGAATCATACTCAACCGAAATAAATACTGATGTTAAAGTTCAACTCAAACGCAGATTTTACAGCGATCGGATTCCAATTTTCCAATTCGGGGTTTTTTATGAAGATGATTTGGAACTAAACCGTCCGCCATTTTTCACCTTTGGCGGCAGAGCCCATACTAACGGAAATCTTTTTGTTTCTGCTCAACCTCCCAGTTGGGGACAAGGAATCTATTTTAGCTCCAGAGTAACTGCAGTCGGCGAAGTAGTTAATGATATTTGGAAACCCGGCACCGGAACCAATTTTACTGCCGGAGTTGATGATCAAAGTAATGTTTTTATCAATGATGCCTCGGGTAATCCGCAACAGTTATTGACCGGACAAGGAAGTGTCAATTGCGCAACTCCTTCCGGCACTAATGTTTTTGCTTCAAACACACATCTCCCCAACTGTAGTGCAAATCCTAATTGGAATACTCAAAAAACTAAATTTCAAGGTAACTTAGAAAATAAAGTGAGCAGGCTTAATCTTCCGCTTTCAAAACTTAATGTTGATATGGTCGAAATTGTTCGGCGCGGAAAAAACGTCGGAGATATGGGCAACATTAGCGGAGCATTAACGGCAATAACCAACACAACCAAAGATGACAGTGCAATCTCAAAAGAAAGATTCTCTAACAAAGCAGGTTTAAGAATTTCTCTTGCGGATGCTCAAAATAAATTACCCGGATGTGCAAGCGTAGCTGCCGGAACAACTTGCGGAGTTAGATTGGATGCACCGCTGGGAACAACGTCAATCGGCTATCAGCCACTGACAATGACCGACGGCTATCAGGCAACGGCTTTGAATGCAACTCGAATGGCAATGACCGGACGTGAAATCTGGATCAAAGTCGAAATGGTAAGTTATGATTTTAATAATGATTTACCTATTACGACTGATGTTACTCAGGATATCTTAAGTCTTGGAGTTACCGAACCGGCTCCGATCGGAACTGATTTACAAATCAATGGCTACACTACTGCTACCGATAGCCGTTCAGTAATTAAACTGCAACGCTTTGCGATTCCGGGACCAGCTATTCCTAATTCCGGCACTTCAACTTTTACTACTAACTACACCCTCAACGGAGTATCGCAAAATCTGGTCGTCAGATATAGCAATGTCACGACTAGTCCGGCAACAGGTTGTCCGACCTGCACCGCTCAAAATGTTTTTTCATACCCTGCGCCTGAGCCAAGTGCGTCATCGAGTATGGCACAAGAAAACGCAGCACATCTAAAATGGGCGAACATCAAGAGTTCAGGGGCGGTTTATGCAATTGTTCCTTTTCCGATTGAAATGTTTGATTCCCGCGAAGGACTTCCGCTTGACGATACTGCTGCTGCCAATACTGCTTTTGGAGCAGACCGCGTGCCTTCTGCTGGGGTAATGAGTTTAATCGATATAGATGTTGCTAATTTAAGAAGATTCTTTAACGGAGACTTTAACAATTTATTCCCAACTACTACGCCATTTGCAGTGGCTAAAACGCGCGGGTTACTCAGCACCGATGTCCCGGAAATAAACGGTTGGGTAGTTTACGTTTCTGACCGACGCGGCGATTATGATTTTGATGGAGAATACGATATGGAGGATATTTTCCCCGATAATACTCTCCAATTTAATGAGGATGTCAATCATGACGGGATTCTTAACACTGATTTTGGAAGGGAGGCAGCTTCATATTCAACAAACATTGCACGCGGACAAGCAGCAACTGCCGACCACCTCTATTATCGGCGAGGAGTTCGTTTAATCAATGGATCAGTCATTCCGGGCAAGTATGATTCAACTACGCCGGCTAATACTAAGGGTTTTACTTTTGCTTCGGAAAATGGCGTTTATGTCAAAGGAAACTACAACGCTACCTCAGCCAGTTTAAGCGGCTCAAGTTCAGTTACTCCACCGGAAAATTATTCGCCGCAAAATACTGCCAATCATATTCCAGCGGCAATCGCAGCTGATGCAGTAACAATTTTGTCAAATAACTGGTCTGATGGAGAAAGTTTTTCCAGCCCATTTGACCAATCTGTTCGTGTAGCAACCCCGACAGTTTTACGTTTTGCAATGCTTTCAGGCGATAACATTACGGGACTCAGCACTTTTTATCAACCAAGCTATTTTGGACAGATGAACGGTGGAGTTAATAACTTCAAAAGGTTTATGGAAAATTGGCGTAATGTCAGATTAAACTATTCCGGCTCACTAATTAATCTCTTTAATTCCAGAAATAATAATGGTTTTATCAAAAATTCTCAGGTTAATTATGTTCCGCCGATTCGGGATTGGACTTTTGATACAACTTTTTTGGATGCTCATCGTTTACCACCCGGCACACCATATATTTATTCAATTACATTTACCGGATTCCAAAGAGTCAATCAGTAAAAAACCCAAAGTCTTAGGTTGAAGGTCTAAAATCCAAAGTCAAAGGATTTTAGACCTTTATTTTTTACTTTTTCCCTGCCAACTTGCAAAAGCCCTTTCAGAAAAGCTAACTTTAATCTGATGAAAAAAGTTTTGACGGATTCTTATGGGAGACAGATTCGGGATTTACGGATTAGCGTCACAGACCGCTGTAATTTTCGCTGTTTTTATTGTTTGCCAAACGGTGAACCGCCTCTCGCCCGGAAAGAAACTATTTTGACTTTTGAAGAACTCACTTACATTTCTGAAATTTTTGTTGAATTAGGTATCGAAAAAATCCGTTTAACCGGCGGCGAACCGCTTTTGCGAAAAGACCTTGAAAGTTTGATTGAACAACTCGCCGTCTTAAAAAATCCAAAATCCAAAATCCAAAATCCAAAATTACACGATTTAGCTTTAACCACCAACGGATACACGTTTTCGCAACGTGCTAAAGGCTTGAAACAAGCCGGACTTGACCGCGTAACCATTTCTTTAGATAGCCTGAAAGCCGAAAATTTTCAACGAATTACAGGCGTGGATAAATTAGACGAGGTTTTAGAGGCGATTGAGTCTGCCAAAAAATATAACTTTCAGCCGATAAAAATAAACGCTGTCATTGTCCGCGGTTACAACGAAAATGAGTTGGTCGATTTTGCCAGGTTCGCCCGTGAGCACGACGTAAGTTTTAGATTTATTGAGTTTATGCCGCTTGATTCGGGACACGAATGGAAACGCGAACAGGTTGTTTCAGGCAAAGAAATCTATCAAACAATTAATCAAATTTTTCCGCTCAAATTAAAAGAAACTTCGCGCGGGAATGAAACAGCCTGGAAATATCATTTTACTGATGGAGCGAGCGGCGAAATCGGGATCATTGCACCTGTGACAGAAATGTTTTGCGGACAATGTTCGCGGATTCGTTTAACGGCGGACGGACAAATCCGGACCTGTCTTTTTTCGACGACCGAACATAATTTGCGCGATGTAGTTCGCAGTGGAGCAAATCGAACCGAAATTATTGAATTTATCCGAGACGTCGTTTTCAAAAAAGAACCGCGTCATTACATCAACGATACGGAATTTATCCAACCTACCAGAACAATGAGTTTTATTGGTGGATGATAGGATTTGGGATTCGTGATTTCGGATTTTGGATTGTTTTTAGTTCTACAAAATAAATTTTATGAGACGACTATTATTATCAATTTCAATCACAACTCTTTTATTTGCAATTAGTTGCCAAACTAAAACCGAAGTCAAAAAAGACGAGCATAGCGAACATACCAACCAAAATACTAATCAAAACACTGCCACAAAACCGGCAGGAGTTTTTACGATGGAGTTCAAAGCAAATCCGGCTGAAGTCAAAGCAGGAGAAAAAATTGAACTGAGTTTTACTATTAAGAACTCCAAAGGCGAAGCGGTTGAAGATCTGGAAGTTGTTCATGAAAAACTAATTCACTTACTGATCGTTTCCGAAGATTTAGCCGAGTTTTATCACGAGCATCCCGAACCATCAAACGGTATTTTCAAAGTTCCTTTTACCTTCAAAAATGGCGGGAAGTTCAAAATCTATGCTGATTTTACGCCAAAAGGCGCAGCGCAAATGGTCAAATCATTTGATTTAATCGTTTCGGGCAATGACCGGGCGAAAGAAACATTAAAAGCTGATGCAAAGTTTGAAAAAACAGTAAATGATTTATTGGTCACGATGAAACCTGCCGATGAATTAATTGCCGGAAAAGAATTAACGCTTAACTTCAATGTTTCGGACGCAAAAACTAAAAAGCCCGTCACCGATTTACAAAAATATCTCGGTGAATTGGCGCATTTTGTCATTATCAGTCAGGATTTACAGGAATTTGTTCACGCGCACCCAATGTCAGGCGGGCATGATCATGCAGAAAAAATGCCAAATAATGTTGAGCCAACTGTCATGGCGCACGTTTCTTTTCCGAAAGCCGGACTTTACAAAATTTTTGCCCAATTCCAGCGCAATGACAAAATTACAACCGTTCCTTTCGTGGTTGAGGTCAAAGGAGATAAAACGACGGCTGAACATCTCAATTTAATGGATGTGCCGAAAGATGCGTATCGAATCACGGTCAGCAAAGAAGGATTCACACCCAATCAAATTCAAATTACCAAAGGCAGTTTTACTAAATTGGCATTTGTTCGGCTTGATAATGAAAATTGCGCTGACGAAGTAGTTTTTAAATCGCTCAATATTACAAAAAAATTACCGCTCGGCGAAGTAGTTTTAGTTGATCTACCCAAAGATTTTTCGGGTGAACTGAATTACGCCTGTGGAATGGATATGTTCAAAGGCAAAATCATGGTTGAGTAAAATAATTTTTGATTTGTAAAACAGGCGATATGCCGATTAAAAGCTACGTTTCAAAAGCGTGGCTTTTTTGTTAAAATTAAAAATCAGGTTGGAGTAAAAGTATGTCAGCAGTTATCGAATTGGAAGAAACTATTTCCGTCCCCCAAAATCAAACAAACGGTAGTGTTTTTAGCGAATATCGTTTGCGCGTCGAAGATTACGAAAAAATGATCGAATACGGAATCTTTAACGATGACGACAAAATCGAACTGTGGGAAGGCAAATTAGTTACTATGAGTCCAAAAGGAACAAAACATCGCATCTCAAATAATCGTGCATATCGGAGCTTTTTCAAAAAACTCGAAGAAAGAGCTTTGTTACAAAGTCAAGACCCAATTAGGCTTAATGATTTTTCTGAGCCTGAACCTGATTTGGTTGCAGCTGAACCAAAAGAAGATGAGTATCTTTCAAATCACCCAACTCCCAACGATGTCTTTTTCGTTTTAGAAGTTGCCGATACAACCATTCTTCGTGACCGCGAAAAAGCCAAAAGTTATGCTCGTAACGGCATCCGGCAATATTTGATCTTGAATCTCAACACCAATGAAATCGAAGACTACCGCGAACCTGCTGAGGATGATTATCGTTTCAAAAGAACTTACACCGCAGACGAAAGTTTTAACCTTGTTGCCTTTCCTGACATCGAAATAAAAGTTAGTGATTTACTGCCGCCAATCGAAACAAATGAGTAATAATTTTAATGATTTAGCCGAACAGCTTTCCGAAGCCGGATATGAATTTTACCGACGCAACTGGGTTCTGGGAACCAGCGGAAATTTTTCTGCAGTGATGGAACAAGAGCCTTTAAAACTCTGCATCACATCCAGCGGAAACGAAAAAGGCAATTTGGACGAGACGCATTTTTTAGAAATAGACGGTAACGCCGAAGTTCTGCAAG